>NZ_WEZF01000028.1 GCF_009177065.1 Tautonia marina | reverse complement strand
GACCGGCGCCGGACTCAACCCCCGACCGTCCCCAAACCCCGAGCCGCCCCCCGCGCCGGTCGATTCCCGAAACGAACCGTCGCACCCAGGCGCAAACGACCGCCGCGATCCGCTCAATCCCCACGATTCCAGGGATTTGCGCCGCGGTCCCTCGGCCGGCCTCTCCCCCGACGCATCGCGCACCGAACCCCGATTCCCGGGCGCCGTCCCCCATCCCGACGGCCCCCTTTCCCCCGCCGAAGCCCCTCGGCCCCCCGCCGACACCCCCTGGCATCCCTGATCCTTGCGCCCGATGCTCTGATCCAACCGCTTGATCTGGCCCCTACAAGGGCCGATCCCCAGAGATCGTCCGTCCCGACCGAAGCCGCGCACCGTCTTGAAGATCCTCAAGGGGTTCGAAACACTCGTGACACAGGATCGACCGCCGCGTTCTCGCGCGGCTCACCGGGATCGAGCGCACGACGCTCCCCCCGAACCACCCCTCAGGGCCAGGCGCCATGAACCTCTGGGACGTGATGACAATTCCTCGGGACCGGCTCGGCGAGGGGTCCCGCGTGCGGGTCCGCATCGCCGGCGACGCCGAGGCCCTGATGGTGGAGATGGCCCGAGTCATGGCCGCCGAGGTGGTCGAGAACGCCCGGCAAGGGCGGCCCACCTGCCTGATCGTCCCGGTCGGCCCGGTCGGTCAGTACCGCCATCTGGCCCGGCTCGTCCAGGACGAGGGGCTCGACCTCTCGGGCACCACCCTCATTCAGATGGACGAGTTCCTCGATGCGTCGGGCGGCTTGATCCCTCCCGAGCACCCCTTGAGTTTCCGCGGGTTCCTGGATCGGGAGTTCTTCGCCACCCTGCCCCCCGAGCGGGCCCCGAGCCCTGAGCGGCGCATCTGCCCCGACCCGACCGCGCCCGATCGGATCGGCGAGCGCATCCGGCAGGCCGGCGGGATCGATGCCTGCTTCGGCGGAATCGGCCTCAATGGCCACCTCGCGTTCAACGAGCCGGAGCCCGACGCCTCGGTCGACGACTTCGCCGCCCGGTCCACTCGGGTGCTCGACGTGGCCCCTGCGTCTCGGGCTCACATGGCGGTCAATTTGAGCTGTGCGCTTGCGTTGATCCCGACGCGGGCGGTGACGATCGGTATGAAGGAGATCCTCGGAGCCCGCCGCGTGCGAGTCTTCGCCAACCGTCCCTGGCAACCGGGGGTCGTCCGGCTGGCGGTCCACGGGCCCCTCTCGGCACGCTGCCCGGCCTCACTCCTGAGACTCCATGAAGATGCCGAGCTCGTCATCACCGACGAGGTCGCCCAGCCGGTGGAGGTTCGACTCCGATGAGCACCGATCACACCGTTCCTGGCCTCCCCCGTCGCGTCCTGGCGATCGGGGCCCATCCGGACGACATCGAAATTCTCTGCGCCGGCACGCTCGCCCGGTTCCTCGACCTCGGCGCCTCGGTCCATCTGGCCGTCGCCTGCCAGGGAGACCGGGGGGGGCCGGCCGGCTCCGACCCGGCCCTGGCCGATCGTCGCCGGCTCGAGGCCGAGGCCGCCGCGCGCTTGCTCGGCGCCCCGATCGACTTCCTCGACTTCCAGGATGCCGGGGTCTTCGACACGCCCGAGGCCCGCGAGCGCTTCGTCGCGGTCATCCGCAAGGCCCGGCCGGATCTCATCCTGACCCATGCCCCGGAGGATTATCATATCGACCACATTCGCGTGGGAGAGCTGACCTCCGCGGCCTCCTGGTTCGCGGCCTCGGCGGGGCATCCGGGAGATGACGCCTGCCTCGATCGGCCTCCCGCGATCGTCTTCATGGACACGATCGCCGGATCGGGGTTTGAGCCCTCACTCTATGTGGACATTTCCGACCACTTCGATCTCAAGCGCCGGATGCTCGCCTGCCACGCCAGCCAGACCGCTCGATCCGACGGCGGCATCCATGCCCTGGCCGACCTGGCCGAGACGCAGGCGAGGTTCCGGGGGTTCCAGGTCGGCGTCCGCTATGCCGAGGCGTTCCGACCGGCCCCCCTCTGGGGGCGTCGGCGGGCCGGGCCGCTCTTGCCGTGAGTGGTCCGTCGACAGGGGACCATTGATGGCCGATCATGTGGGCGATTGTCCGTTCGAACCCGGCACCCGTTCCTCCCTTTGCTTCCGGACTCGACGATGCCGCATCCTGAGCCTGCTTCCGACCGATCCTCCCGAAGCCTCGGCACGTCGGCCTGGCTGGTCTTCACCATCGCCTCGGCCGGCTGGGTCTTCGACGTGTACGAGGGGCAACTGTTCGCCGTCTTCAAGGGGCCGATGCTCCGCGAGCTGCTCGGCGGCGCTCCGGGGGCCGAGCTGACCGAGAGCCTCCGGGGGCGGATCGACTGGCACAGCAACGTGGCGCTCGCCCTCTTCCTGATCGGCGGGGCGGCCGGCGGGCTCGGGTTCGGCATGCTCGCCGATCGGGTCGGTCGGGTCCGGACGATGGGCCTGACGATCCTGGTCTACTCCCTCTTCTCGGCCCTGACCTACTTCGTCACCGAGGTCTGGCAGTTGCACACCCTGCGGTTTCTCGTGGCGATCGGCGTCGGGGGTGAGTGGGCCGTGGCGGCCTCCCTGGTGGCCGAATCGGTCCCGACCCGATGGCGAGCCTGGGCCGGCGGAGCCTTCCACGCCTCCAGCGTGATCGGCCTCGTGCTGGCCTCGGCCACCGGCTGGATCTTCTCCGAACCGGACCAGTGGCGCTGGGCCTTTTTGATCGGATTGCTCCCGGCCGTCCTGGTCCTCTGGATTCGCCTGAGCCTCCGCGAGCCGGAACGCTGGCGGCGAGTGACTCAAGGGTCTGAAGCCCCCCCGGCGACGAGTGATGATCCGGCGCCGATTGCTCCGAGGCGATCGGCCGGATCGCTCGGCCAGTTGCTCGGCGACCGTCGCTGGCGGCCGAGGGCGTTGATCGGCATGGGCCTGGCCGCCGTGGGGCTGGGGACCTACTGGGGGGTCTTCGCCTTTGCTCCCGAACTGGTCAAGGATGTCCTCGGCGACACCCTCTCCGACGCCGAGAAGCAGGCCCGCGCCAGCCAGGTCTACTCCCTCATCACCCTGACCGGCAGCGCCGCCGGCCTGCTGGCCTTCGCCCCGTTGGCCTCGACGATCGGCCGCCGCAAGACCTTCCTGCTCTATCACGTCGGGGCATTGATTCTCGTCCCCTTGACCTTCCTGACCGCCTCGACCCTGGCCACGACCGTGGTCTTGCTCGCCTTGATGGCCGCCTTCGTCGTCGGCATGCACGCCGGCTACGCGATCTACTTCCCCGAGCTTTTCCCCACCCACCTGCGGGCCACCGGGTCGAGCTTCTGCTTCAACGTCGGCCGGATCCTCGGCGCCGTCATGCTTCTCGTCCGCGGCGGCCTGGGTGCGACCATCGGCGTTCGCCCGGCCGTCGCCGTCGTCAGCCTCGTCTTCCTCGTCGGCATCGCCCTCCTAACGATCGCCCCCGAGACCAAGGACACCGAACTTCCCGAAGAGGACGCGACAATGGTCTGACGCTTCGCCGGGTCCTCCACTCAAAGCCTCCTGAAGGTAACGCGTGGCCGTCATGGGATCCCTTCGGAGCAGTGGTTCGCGGGCTTCCTGCTGGCCCTCCGTCTTCCGGTCACCGATCATTGCGTTTAGTTCCCGAAATGTGTTCGGATCGCTCCAACCCGGATCATCACCGTGGCAGACCAACCCAAAGGACGAATCACCGATCTGATTCTGGTCGCGGGTCTCTTTCTTGTGATCCTGATCGGAGTTCCGTGGCTCATCGCCATCCTCGTGCCTTCAAACGGCCCGGCAGACGTTCCCGATTCGGAGTTCGTGGCAACGTCTTACGAGCAGTACGTCGGCCCCCAGGCGTGCAATGAGTGCCACCCCGGAGCCTATGCCTATTACACGAACTCGGGGCATGCTCGCACGATTCGCCCCGTGACCGAGCGGCAGATTGCCCGAGAGCTCGACGGGCAGACGGTTGAAGATCCCGAACGGCCAGGCGTCCTCTGGAGCTACCTTCTCAGTGACGATCGCTTCTCTGTGGAACGCATCGAAGTAGAGGAATGCGAGCGTATTCCGATCGATTATGCCTTCGGTTCGGGCCACCACGCGACCACGTTCTTGACCCTGACCGACCCGACGCCGGATCGTCCCCGAGCGCTCGAGCACCGTCTGACGCATTTGACCGAAGGCAACTGCCTTGCCGTCACTCCGGGACAACGGGCGGACTCGGGCCTCGATCGGGATGGAGCGATGGGTCATGAATTGACTGCGGAAGAAACGCTCAAATGCTTTGGCTGCCATACGACGACCACGTCCGCCGCCGGCCCTTCAGAGCTCGATCTGACCACCATGATTCCCAACGTCACCTGCGAGCGCTGTCATGGACCGGGACGGCACCACATCGAAGCCGCTCGACGCGGTGACGACAACCTTTCCATGCCCTTTGGCTACGGCACCTGGACGGCCGAGGAGCAGATGAGACTTTGCGGCGACTGCCACCGCCACCCCAGCAAGGCCCCCCCGGGCATCATCCGGCCCGACAACCTCCAGCTCGCCCGGTTTCAGCCGGTCGGAATCATGCAGTCGCCCTGTTACACCGAGAGCCACGGAACGTTCAGCTGTGTCTCGTGCCACAACCCCCACGACCGACCTCAACCAGACCATCAATTTTATGAGAATATTTGTATAAATTGCCACAAAACGCCGACGCAGACCGCTCCCTTCGACGCGGCCCCGACCGGGTGCATTGATTGCCACATGCCCACCGTGGACTCGGGTCAGGGGGTGCTCTTTACCGACCACTGGATCCGGGTCAGGGAGGACCGGCTCGGTCAGGGCGTCTGTACCCGGCCGGGGTCGGATGCCTCGGGAGACCCTTCACCATGAGCGGGTCGCTTCCACCGACGCCAAGCCGATCCTGCTCAGGGAAACGCCAGGGGATTCGAGGACGGTCCGCGCGTCGCCAGGCCGAGCCGGTTGAGACCGTCGATCGCCGCTTGGCAGGTGGGATCGATGGCCAAGGCGGCCTTGAAGCTTTGCTCGGCGAGGGTCCGCTCGCCGACCTCGATGGCTTCCTGACCAAGCTGCCAGCGGGGTTCGGGGTCGTCCGGCTGGGCCTGAATCTGCGCCGTCAGTTCGTGAAGCCGCTCCAGACGAGCGGCCAGATCACGATGCCGGGCCGACGACACCGCCGCGCGCTCCGAGAGCCCCGCAGCGGCCTCGGTCACGGCGAGCAGGTTCAGGGCGCCCAGATGGTTCGGTGCGTGCCGGACGGCCGCCTCGGCATCCTCAAGGGCCGCGTCCGGGCGTCCGGCGGCGCGATGGATGCGGGAGCGCGTCAATCGGGCATCGACCCGCTCCGGGGCGATCGCCAGGCAGGAGTCGGCATACGCAAGGGCCTCCGGCAGCCGACCAAGATCGAGGGCATGACGCGCGGCGAGTTCCAGAACCTGCGAGTCCTCGGGGGTCGCTTGCAGAAGGGCCTCCAGGTGGGGGGTGGCCGCCTCCGCGTTGCCGAGATCGAGCAGGGCACTCGTGAGGCCGAGGAGCGAGCCCCGGTCGTCGGCTCGGCGTTCCAGCGCCTCGGCGAAGGACTCGGCGGCCTCGGCCGGCTTGCCGAGTCGCTGGTAGATGTCTCCCATCGCGAACCAGGGTCGGAAGTCGGCCGGGTCGACCTGGGCCGCCAGGGTCAGCAAATCGAGGCCACGGTCCGATTCGCTCCGGCTGAAGTAGATGGCCGCGAGCACCTTGGCCGCCATCGGCTGAACGGGGCCGATCTCCAGGGAGTGTTCCAGGGTGAGGCGCGATTCCTCGATCCGATCCAGGGCGACCAGCGCCAGCCCCCGGACCGTCAGCGCCTCGGCCAGGACCGGGCTCTGCTCCGGCACGCGATTGACGGCCTGCAAGGCCAGAGCGGGGTTCCCCTGCTCCAGGAAGACTCGGCCACGATGGATGGCGGCCTCGTCCTGTTGACGCGCCTGGCGATTCCGGAGCAGCCGGTTGGCCGACCAGAGACCACCTGCGAGGACCGCGAGGACCGTGACCAGGATGAGAGCCAGGCGGAGGGGACGGCGGCGATGCCTCGGCGAGGCGGGTTGCTCAGGCAAGGCCGTGGGATGGGTGGTGGCTTCTTGAGTCATGAGGCGGGGTCCGATGCGAGGGTCGACCGGGCTCCGGGATCGGCCGTCAGCCTCGCGGCGGGTCGACCGTCCGGAACGCGACCGTCCGGGGCAAGGCCCCGGCCGTCGCGCACCGGTCGTCGGTCATGGCGGAGATCAGAAGGAGTCGGCGGAGATGACTTCTCCACCGTTCCGGGATCCGATCGACCAGATCACCACGCGATTGGTGGTGCTCTTGAGGAAGCGGACCGATCCGTCGGCAAAGGCGGCGTTCGCCCCGCCCGGATGGTAGCTGCTCGGGTTGATCATGCCCGGGCCATCGAAATCGCCGCCCCAGGGCAGCATGTTGCAGTTCGGGAAGTTGGGGTTCGGCGCCAGCATCATGGTACCGAGCGTCCAGCCGAGCTGACCCTCCAGCCAGCTTCGACCCAGGCCGCTCTTGTTGTCACCCGTCCCGATGGTGGCCGGCGCGGCCCCGGCGCAGGCCTGGAGGAAATCGTCGATCACGCCGGCACCGGTCGGCATGTTGTTGTTGGGATTATTCCATTCGCCGATCCCGCTGGGTCGATTGGCCCGCAGGTTGATGACGTCCTGGATCGAGAGCTTGGAGGACATGAAGTCTCCGGTTCGCCACTCGCTGAAGGCAACCGTGTTGCTGGTGCCGTCGAGCACGTCTCGGGAGGCGATCGGCGAGGCCGAGCCGTGACTCATGATCATGAACAGCCCGTTGGGACTGGCGGTCGACCAGGGCGCAAGGCTGGCCCCGACCGAGGCGAAGTAGTTATTGCCCGGGTAGCGCTTCGGCCCGGGATAGGAACCGAAGCCCCAGTAGTTCCCCACCGGAAGCGGCGACGAGGGGCAAAGGAAGGCGTTGATCCGCTGAGTGGCGGCAGTCCCCTGGAAGGGACCGGACATGGCCCCCTCGTCTTCCTGGGCCGTGGTGTAGAAGTTGAAGGCGTTGTAGATTGCCTGCTGCTCCAGGAAGGGGAGCAGCATGATGTGCGGGCTCCAGACCCCCCATCCCGAATCTTGTTTTTCGTTGGGGGCCGGGTAACGGCTGCCGGGGTAGGCCCCGGGATAGACGCCGTTGGCCGATTCGTAGTTGGCCACGGCCAGACCAAGCTGCTTGAGGTTATTGGTACACTGAGCCCGACGGGCCGCTTCGCGGGCCGCCTGAACCGCAGGCAACAGCAAGGCGATCAGGACGCCGATGATGGCGATGACCACGAGCAGTTCGATCAACGTGAAGCCACTGCGCCGACGACCGAGGATCACAGCATTTCTCATAGAGTGAATACCCCTTCTGGGAATTCAAGAACTCTTGATCCTGAACAGGCCTTCCCCGGACCTCACGGTCCACGGAAGGGCGGAGCACGCCTCCGCCCACGCCGGAATCAGGCCAGGGAAGGCTTAGCGCCCGACCCCCTGGCTCGCATTCATCTTCTCCATCGCCTCCTGGTATTCAGGATTCGAGCCGTACGTATACGACTTGCCATCGGCCCCCTTGACGGTCGGAGGCGCCGAGGTAAACGGAGGTGGCTGATACGCCGGAGCATCGGCAATCTTCGGGTTCTCGGGACCGCAGCCGCCGATTCCAAGAACCGCCACAATCACCAGGAACGAGCCGACTCGTCCTGAAATCAACATTTTCATAAAGGTTTCCCTGAATCGGCCGAGTCCATGCCAAAGATGACCGAGGTCCTCATCGACACCAGCCTCGACATGAAGACGTGTCAGAAACCTTGCTGAGCGATAGCTTGGCATCGATCGGCATGGTATAGAAGACGCCATGTCCCGATCGAAACCGATCATCGATCTCCAGGGGCGACCCTCTGCCCCCCTGGTAAGCTAACTTCCGCGTCGTGCCGAGTACATAGAAAAATCAATTTCGATCCGTGCGACTCGAGCGACCCATGTGTGGATTCATTGTCCACACGCCCAAAATCGTCATTGGCTCGTTTTCTTGCAGGCGTGATATCATGAAACATGACGATCATCACGAGCACGCTGGTCTCGATCCGAACCCCGAGTCCCCGCGAAGCGACGCCGGCTCCGTCGAGTCCGCACCCCAGGAGGGACAGACCAGGATGACCGAGCGATCTTCCTTTGGTCGGCTTCTGGTCGTGGCGCTTCCGCTGGCGATTGTTGCGGGGCTGGCGGCCTGGTTCGGCACGGAGGTGGCCTACGAGCAGGCCAAGCAGGATCTCCGCGAGGGACCGTTCAATCCGTCGTTCGAGGACAACAAGCCCCCCGGTTACGATCAGATGGGCGGTTACGAACAGCGCGACGCGATCGTCGAGTTCGAGCTGGCGACCAAGCCGCCCGCCGAGGTCAAGAACGCCGCGCTGGCCAACGGACTGCTTGGCGGGCTGCTCGGCGCCGCCCTGGGTCTTGCCGGTGGCCTGGCGCGCCGATCGGCGGGGGCGGGGGCGAACGCCGCGGCGATGGGACTGGTGGCCGGGGCCGTCGCGGGGGTCGCGGGATCGGTCGTGATGGGTCCGATCTACTTTCAGTTGCTGACCCCCGAATCCGGCCTGGAACTGACCCTGATGACCCACGGCGTGATCTGGGCGCTGATCGGTCTGGCGGGCGGCCTGGCCCTGGGCCTGGGGATCGGATCGCGCAAGCAGCTCGTGACGGCACTGGTCGGAGGCATGATCGGAGGCGTCGTCGGAACCTTCGTGTTCGAGGTGGTCAACGCCATCGTGTTTCCGCAGGTCCGGGTGTACGAGCCGGTCCCGGCGGAATGGGGACCTCGCCTGGCCGCGGCCCTTTGCGTGGCGATCTGCGTGGCCCTGGCTGCGGTCCTTTCGCTCCACGAACGGTCGCCCAACGCCAAGCCGGCGCCGGCAGCGGACTGAACAGGATCGGTCCATCGGGCCCACGTTGACGCGACCGCGTCGCGGACTCCACAATCGGGTCCAGAGGCCCCAAGAGGATCGGACGACCGGCGAGGGTTTGCGATGAGCAGGTGGCGGCGTCGGCTCGGTCTTACGGCGGTGGCCCTGGCCCTGGTCGGGGCCGCACTCGTGGGCCTGGATGCCTGGCGGGTCCGGGTGTTGCTCGGGGTGGCTCGGGCCGAACTGGCGAAGGGACAGGTGAGCCTGGCTCGGGACCGACTCGAAGCCCTGTCGGCCGATCGCCCCGGAGCCGCGGGAGGAGCGATCGACTACTGGCTCGGGATCAGCGAATCGATCCTCGGCCGACCGGATGCCGCCCTCGCCGCCTTCGATCGCGTGCCCGATCGTTTTGAGTACGACGCGATCGGCGCGTACCACGAGGCCAGTTCGAACCTGCGTCGCGGCCGACTGCGTCTGGCCGAGACGCGGCTGGTCGGCGCGCTCAACCGCGAGGAGTCGGACCGCAACCCGTTGCGGGACCTACTGAAACGTCTCTATCTCATTGAGGTGCGGATCGAGGACGCGATCCGCTTGATGCGGTCGGCGCTCGATGAGGCCGACGATCCGCTGCCGATCCTGAAGGAACTGGCCGATCTCGAACGCGGGAGTCTTCCGATTTCCGGACTGGCCGCGACGCTCGACGAGGCGTCTCGGCTGGCCCCGGACGACGACCGGGTCTGGCTCGGCCAGGCTCGACTGGCCATGCTCGGAGGGCGCTGGGACGATGCTGGCCGTTGGCTCGATCGCTGCGAGCAGGCCGACGGCGTTGATGCACCGGTCTGGATTGCCCGGCTCGACTGGGCCCGGGGGGTCAACCGGCCTGACGAAGGGTTCCGGGCGTTGCGTCATCTCGGGCCGGAACAGATCGATCCCGCCGAGCGGCTCACCGTGCGCTCCTGGTTTGCCGAGCAGGCCGGAGACACGCAAGCCGAGCGAACCGCCCTCGATCGCCTCGTCGCACTCGATCCGGGAGCGACCCGAGCCCTCGACCGTCTTGCCCGACTGGCTCATGGGGCGGGTGAGACGGAACGGGCCACGCGGTCTTCCGAACGGAAGGCCGCAGTGGCCCGCAACCTGGAGCGTTATCGGTGGCGATTGCAAGATCCCGAATCCCAGCGACCGGCCGATCAGGCCGTGGTGATGACCCGCCTGGCCGAATCGCTCGGTCTCGAAGCGGAGGCGCGGGCCTGGTGTGCCCTTGCGCTTCAGGGATCACCGTTGCACGCCGGGGCCCGCGAAATCCTGGCCCGGCTCGATCGTCGGGCGATCGCCCTCGCCGAATCGACCGAGGATGACGCGTCGTGGGACGACCTGCTGGCGATCGCCGAGCGCGCGCGATCGACGCGCCCCAACGACGCCGTGGCGACCGTCGCCTTCCGTGATCGTGCCCAGGACGCCGGCCTGGAGTTTACCTACGAGAACAGCGAAACACCGTATCGGCGCCTTCCCGAACCGCTCGGCGGGGGAGTCGCGCTGCTTGACTTCGACGGAGACGGCTGGCTCGACGTTTATGTGGTGCAGGGCGGCGCGTTCCCTCCCGATTCCGAAACTCCTTGCCAGGACCGACTGTTCCGCAACCGGGGCGACGGGACCTTCGAGGATGTGTCCGAGGCCTCCGGCATTTCCGAATTTCCAGGGGGCTACGGACACGGCGTGACCGTCGGGGACATTGACAATGACGGGCACCCCGATCTGTTCATCACCCGATGGCGCTCGTACGCGCTCTACCGCAACCGAGGGGACGGCACGTTTGAGGACATCACCGAGTCCAGCGGCCTCGGGGGCGATCGCGATTGGCCCACGTCGGCCGCCTTCGCCGATCTCGACAGCGATGGCGACCTCGACCTCTACGTTTGCCACTACGTTGCGTGGGATGAGCGCAACCCAAGGCTCTGTCGCGATCAGGAGACGGGGGTGTACATCTCGTGCAACCCGCTTGAGTTCTCCGCCCGGCCCGACCACCTCTTTCGGAACGACGGGGGGAGGTTCGAGGATGTCTCGGAGGACGCCGGCATCATCGACCAGGACGGCCGAGGCCTCGGCGTGGTCGCGGCCGACCTGAACGACGACGGCCAGATCGACCTGTACGTGGCCAACGATATGACGGCGAATTTCCTGTGGCGGAACCTGGGGGGGATGCGGTTCGAGGAAGTGGCCGAGGAAGCCGGGGTCGCGGGCAACGCCAGCGGCGGCTATCAGGCGGGCATGGGGGTCGCGGCGGGCGACCTGGATGGGGACGGACGGATTGACCTGGCCGTGACCAACTTCTTCGGCGAGTCCACCACCTCCTTTCGGAATCTGGGAGACGGCCTATTCTACGACTCCACCAAAGCGAGCGGCCTGGAGGCCGCGAGCCGCTCGTTGCTCGGATTCGGCCTCGTCTTCTTCGACGCCGACAACGACGGACGGCTCGATCTGGCCAGCGCCAATGGCCACGTCAGCGACTACAGCCCGTACTTCCCGTATCGGATGCCCGCCCAGCTGCTCCTCGGCGCCGAGGGAGGGCGGTTGGTGGATGTCTCCGACCAGGCCGGCCCCGCCTGGGAGCTCCCTCGACTGGGCCGAGGGCTCGCATCGGGGGATCTCGACAATGACGGACGGGTGGATCTGTTGCTCGTCTCGCTCGGGAGCCCGCTGGCCTTGCTCCGGAATGAGACGGACGGGGGCTCATTCCTGACGCTCCAGCTCGAAGGTCAGGCCTCGAATCGTGATGCCGTCGGTGCCGAGGTGACGGTGATCGCCGGCGATCACCGCCAGGTCGCCCAGCGCGTTGGAGGCGGCAGCTACCAGTCCTCCTCCGATCCGAGAATCCATTTCGGGCTCGGTCGGGGAGGCGAGCACCAGGGAGTCGAGGTGGTCGTGGCCTGGCCCTCGGGCCGGGAGGACCGCCATCGCATCGCCGAACTCAATCAGGGGTATCGGGTTCGAGAAGGGGCAGCCTCGCTCGAACCCCTGGCCCCCTGAGAACTGACGGCCGGAGGAGCTGGCTTCCTCGGCGAATCGTTCGTCAGCCCTCTTGCGGCGGGGCGAGGTCGGTCGCGGCGGGGGGTTCCTCCGAGCTTGCGCCGGGGCGAGCGACCTTGAGGAAGCCGGAGATCCCGACGATGACAAACCCGAGAAGAATGGTGATCGCCAGCCACTGGCGAGCCTTGCGGCGAATGCCCGCCAGGGCCTCGGACCGGCCGACGAGGGCCGAGGCGAGGAAGAAGAGGACGAAGGCCAGGAGCATCTTCGTGCCCATCAGGGCGTGATAGAGACCGTCGCCCCGGTGTTTGGGAAGGGCCACCGCGAGATAGTTGTAGAACCCGCTGAGCAGGAACAGGGCGATGCCCAGCGTCACGATCCGACGCCAGATGGCCATCAACCGCTCGCGCAAGGCGTCGTGTTCGGCCTCGGCGAGCGCGGCGGAGGCGGCGGGCATCAGCACGAACCGCAGAAAGACGCTGCCACCCAGGACCACGATCGCAGTCCCCACATGAACCCAGCGAGACAGGACATCGAGGGGCAGGAACGACTCCATCAGCGCGAACTCCTGGCACGATCGGAACGGGGCGGCCGCGCCCGAGCCCCCCTGGTGCCATCGGGGGGATCCTCGAGCGATCGACCGCCATCGTACCGGGAAACGGGTCGAAGGCAATCGGGGTACTCCCGATCGCGGCTCGGCGTTGCCTTTGCCCGACCGGGTCCGATGTGGGCCGCCGAAGCTCAGAACGTGACCAGGAAGCGCTGGAGATCGTCGGCCAGAGCCTCGGCCGTCGGATAGCGGTCGGAAGGATCGGAGGCCATGGCCCGTTCGATCAACGATTCCAGGGACCGAGGAAGCCCCGGGCAAACGGTCCGAGGGCGCAGGGGGCGCTGGGCCAGGAGGCAGGAGGCCAGTGCCGGCAGCGGGCAGCCGTTCGGGACCTGGAACGGGCGGATCAACGTCACGGCCTCGAAGAGGGTGACGCCCAGGGCGTAGATGTCGCAGAGCCGCTCGTCTCTCGGCCCGCCGCGAAGCTTTTCGGGGGCCATGTACAGAGGGGTGCCCGCGCCGTCCTGCAGTTGTTCGGGGGTGGCGATGTTCAGCTCGCGACCGAGGCCGAAGTCGGTCAGGTAGGCCCCCCCGGAGGATCGGTCCCGATCGACGAGAATATTCGCCGGCTTGATGTCGCGGTGAGCCACCGAGGCCGCATGAGCCCGGGCCAACGCTCGGGCAATCTGCTCCATGATCCGGAGCACGGCTCGGAGGTAAACGGCCTCGGCGAGCGGATTGAGCCAGTGCGGCCTGCCAAGGGTCGGCTCGGCGTCTCCTCGGCGTCGCGTGATGACCTCGCTGAGCGGGTCCCCCTCGACGACCGGCATGGCCATGTAGGCCACACCGTCGGCCATGCCGAAATCGACGACGGGCAAGGTGGCCAGTCCGGCGAGCCGACGGCCGCGCTCGGCTTCGCGGCGGAATCGGGCGAGACGGCGCGGGTCGAGCCCCCGAACGCCGGTCAGGATCTTCAAGGCCACGACCCGAGGACTCGGCTGATCGGCCCTGGCGCGCCAGACGACCGCCTGAGAGCCTGCCCCGAGCGGTTCGAGGAGGACGTAAGGGCCGATCCGACGGCCTCGGATCTCGGAGTCCGTCATCCCGTGATGGGTCAGGAAGTGGTCCGAATCGGGTGCATTTCGGACGGACGGCCCCGAGGTCATCTCGACGGTTGCCGAGTCGAGAATGGCGGTGGCGAGGCTGGCCGAGACCGACACCACGGGGGACGGCCGGGGCCAGGACCATCGATTCAGCCCGTCAAAGGGAAGCTCGATCAGGTCGCACAGTGGAGCTTGCATCGGAGTCACTCATCCGCGCCTGCGACGACCGTCGGCGCCTCGGGAGAGACAGACCACCGCCGGGGTGGCCTGCGATCGTTCCCAAAGGCACACGGTCGGTCATCCTGGATCGAGAGGGGAGGACGGCGGCGAGCGTGGCCCGCGGCCGCTCCGCTCTCCCTTTGGAAGCAGGATATGTCACAATCCGGCAGGCGCGCGGAGCTTTGGCCGGGGATCTCCCGATCGATTCCCTGATGGACCCGATGCCGTTCGAGAACGCATCGCATTGCGTTGCTCGAACGCGACAGCATTCCCGCTTCTGTGGCGATCGCTCCGCACCGATGGGGAGCGATCGCCACACAGAGTCCGAAGCATTCACCGGCTCACGAGTCCGATGCGTCCTTGAGGACCTCGTACTCCACCTGCAAGGGGGGCGGGGCGCCCCCCTCGCCCTGGAGGTAGTGCTCCATCCAGCGGATCATCCGCAGGTTGTAGTCATAGCGCGAGGCGGCCCGACGGTTTCCGTGCCCTTCTCCGGGATAGAGGATCAGCCGCACGGGAGCCTGATCGACGAGCTTCAGGTAGCGGTACAGCTCCAGCGACTGCGCCGGGTGAACGCGGGGGTCCTCCTCGCCGTGGAGAATGAGGATCGGGGTCTGGGCCTTGGTGACGTGGTGGATCGGGCTGCGATCGAGGAAGAACTCCCAGTCGTCCCAGGGACGCTTGCGGGCGTGAACAAGATATTCTTCCTCGGGGATATCCGTGGTGCCCGACTTGGCGATCTTGTCGGAGATGCCGACGAACATCACGGCGGCGGCGAAGCGATCGGAATAGTAGGTGGCTCCCCAGGCCGAGGCATAGCCGCCGTACGATCCGCCGGTAATCCCGACCTTTTCGGGGTCGATCAGGCCGGACTGGTCGAAGTGGTCGATGGCGTCGACCAGGTCGTCGAACTCCTTGCCGGCGGCGTCGGCCTGGCCGAGCTTCGAGAAGGCGACGCCGCGGCCGGTGCTGCCCCGGTAGTTCGGGTAGAAGACGGCGAACCCCCGGCTCGCGGCGAGCTGGCCGGGCTGGGCATAGCTGGTCAGCCAGCCGTTGCGGTCGTGCGCCTCGGGGCCGCCGTGGACGTAGAGAATGAGGGGGGATCGGGCCCCTTCCTCGCGCTCGAGCGGGTGGATCAGGATCCCTTCAAGCTCCAGACCGTCACGGGCGGTATAAGTGATGACCTCTTGATCGGCGAATTTGAGATCGTCGAGGACGGTGTTGTGGTGGGTGACGCGCTCGGGCTCCGAGGCGGACGGGGCCATGCGGTAGACCTCGGCCGGGTGCCGGGGAGTTTCGCCCACCAGGGCGATCGTCTCGGAGCCGTGCGGGTGGTGAAGGGCGTTGAGGATCACCGGGCCTTCGACCACGACCTCACTCTGGGACGGGTCGTCGACCGAGAGTTTTCGGAGGGTCGTCTGCACCCCTTCGGAGCTGAGGGCCAGGAGGGTGGTTTCATCCAGCCAGGTGAGGTCTTCAAACTGCCCTTCGTGTCCCGGGGCCAGCTCGGTCAGTTCCCCGTCGTCGATCGACGCGACGAGCACGCGGCCGGGGGACGGGTCGTTCAGGTCGGCGGCCGAGATCAGGGCCAGCCGGGTCCCCTCGGGGCTCCACCGGACCGGGCCGAGCTTGCCGGGATTGTCGAACGCCCGGACGACCTCGCCCGACTCGGCGTCGACGACGTGGACCTTGCGCTTCATGAAGCCGTCGTCGACGCCGGGGGTCGGTGCGAGGGCGACGGCCAAGTGGGCGCCGTCGGGGCTCCAGGAGAGCTCGGAAGCCGAGCCGTCCAGCTCCAGGGGCTTCGGGTCATCGGCGTCGTCACCGATGGTGGCGATCAGGACGCGGACGGGCCGCCACTCCTCCTCAAAGACGCGCTGATTGAACCCCTGATCCTGGAGCTTTTTCTGATCGTCGGCCATCGACTCGCTGGCCAGGAAGGCGACGCGGTCGCCGTCGGGGCTCCAGGAGTAGGAGGCAATCGCCTCCTTGTGCGTGAGGACGCGGCGGGCCTCGCCGCCATCGACGGGGATGACGTAGAGGCTTGGGTGCTCATCGCTGCCGCGTTTGGCCAGGAAGGAAATCCCGGAGCCGTCAGGAGTCCAAGCCACCTGCGAGACGTTCACCTCGCCGGAGACGTAGGGGCGGCTTCGGCCGTCGCGATCGACCAGATGCAACTCGGTCCAGGCCGGTCCATCCTTCTCCTGTTTCAGGTCACGAGGAACGGCCAGCACGTAGGCGATCTGCTCGCCGTCAGGAGCGGCAGCCACCTGCGTCACGACCCGGAGCTGGGCGATCAGCTCGGGGGTGATCGTCGAGGGGGAGTCGTCCTCGGCCCCTCGGGCAATCAGGGGGAGTGTTGCGAAGCAGAGGGCCAGGGCGAGGCTCGCCCGGCCGATGGGTCGGAAGGTTCGGCTCATCGATGCGCTCCATCAAGATCGGATCGGGCAATCGGCCGACCGTCAGGCCCCATCGCCCGAAAAAACTCACCACTCGCCACCATAGCGAAGCCGAGCACGCGAGGACACAGGGCCGGGCATCGGCGAGCCGGAGGACGAATCGACCACCCGTCACCGGGACGCCAACCCGAAGGACCGAACGCTCGCGGAGTCCCCGGCTTGGAGTTGTTCCCGAGCCCCAGGATCGGTACAACGGTGAGATCAAGATCGGCGATGAACCTCTCCCGCCAGTGGCTCCAAACGCAACGCTCAGTGAACCCTGTTCACATCAACGCGCATCTTTGTTTTTGCGCGTGATTCTGAACGGAGAAGATTGATGCTCTCGATCAGTGGACCGGGCGGGCGATACTGCGACGGTGTGTCGCGGCGGGGTTTTTTGAAGCTGGGAAGTCTGGCCTTTGGCGGGCTCTCACTGCCGCAGATCCTTCGGGCCGAGCAGACCTCGGGGGTGAAATCCTCGGAGAAGGCGATCATCATGATCGTCCTGCCCGGTGGGCCGCCGCACCTCGATATGTTCGACCTGAAGCCGGAGGCCCCGGCCGAGATCCGGGGGGAGTTCTCGCCAATCGCCACGAGCGTGCCGGGGATCGCGATCACCGAGCTGATGCCGCGGCTCGCGGCCTCAATGGACCGCTTCGCCGTGATCCGGACCCTCGTCGGCGGACGCGACGACCACAACCTGCACCAGTGCCTGACCGGCTGGGAAAGTCACCCCCAACAGGGGGATTCTCGGGAGATCCCCGGCTATCCCGACGGCGGCTGGCCGTCGATCGGCGCCGTGCTGTCGGCGATCCGAGGGCCGAGCGATCCGGCCGTGCCCCCCTTTCTCAGCCTCGCGCCCCCGAACACGGAATCGACGACCCGGGCCTCGCTCAATCAAGGGGGCTATCTCGGGGCCCGGCACGCCGGGTTCGAGCCGTTCAAGAAGGCCGGTGATGAGATCAATCTTTCAGGCGTGGACCTGAATCGCCTGGCCGATCGCCGGGCCTTGCTCGGGAGCCTCGACCGCTTCCGAAGTGACCTCGATCAGGCTCGGGCCGTGGCCTCGTTCGACGCCTACACGACGCAGGCGTTTGATTTACTCACCTCCAGCACGGTGGCCGAGGCACTCGATCTGTCCCGAGAAGATCCGCGGACCCTGGCCCGCTACGGCGTGCCACTCGGCGGGGAACCGGAACACGGCGGCCCGAAACTGCTGGAGAATCTGGTCGTGGCCCGTCGGCTGGTCGAGGCCGGGGTGCGTTGCGTGACGTTGGCGTTCAGTCCCTGGCCCCTGGAACGGGAGAGCCGAGGGGGCTTCAACTGGGACTGGCATTTCGATAACTTCACCAAAGCCAGGGTCGCCCTGCCGATGCTCGACCAGGGGATCACCGCGTTGGTCGAGGACCTGGAGGCCCGCGGGCGCTTGGAGGACGTCTCGATCGTCGTCTGGGGAGAGTTCGGCCGAACCCCCCGGATCAACAAGGACGCCGGGCGCGACCACTGGCCTCATGTTGGCAACTGCCTGCTCGCCGGCGGCGGGCTGAGGACCGGTCAGGTCATCGGCCGGACCGACCGCTTCGGCGAACGCCCGGTCGAGCGTCCCGTCCACTTCCGCGAGGTCTTCGCCACGCTCTACCACTCCCTCGGCATCCACGCCTCGGACACCTTTCTGCGCGACCGCAGCGGCCGGCCGATCGCGCTGGTCGACGACCGGGAGCCGATCCGGGAGCTGATCTGAGCCAAGCCGATCGCGACCCGAGCGTTACCGCGTCGGGTCGTTGATCGTGATGGTGACCTCCAGGCCGAGGGCTCCCGCGTAGCGACCGAGCGTTTCCAGCTCGGGCCGATGACGATCAGCGTTCGAGGAAGGGCCCCTCGGATCGGGCCCGCTGGTAGCGGCGGCGCCAGGCGTCGGAGCCGTCGTCGGGGACGAGTCGAGAATCGACGCCGCGCTCGAAGTAGGGGATCTGGCCCTTGTTGGCGGCGTTGAGCATGAAGTTCACCCGGCCGGTGTTGGCGGTGTAGAGGCGTCGGCCGTCGGGCCAGGTGGTCTCGATGAGGCGGGGGGGGTCGGGACGCTCGGCGGGCTTCTCGATCCGGTATCGGTCCAGGGCGTCGCGGTCAAGCTCGAAGCCGAGGCCGGGGCCGGTCGGGATGGGAGCGTACCCTTCGGTGAGGAGGATCGGCGCGGTCAGCAGTCGGGAGGCGAAGAGCTGGTGGCAGTTGACCGCCGGCCAGGTGGCGTGGCTGAGCACGGCGCCGCAGTGCAGGGACCAGGCGGCGGTGATGTCGGAGCCGACGAGCTGGAGCCAGAAGGGCATGTCGGCCGTGGCGGCCACGGCGTTGGTGTCGACCAGCCGGCTGGCCCCGCCGCCGACGACGAAGCCGTCGCAGACGCCTTCCTTGATGACGACGGCGGGCCGAGGGGTGCCGTAGTGCAGGGCGATCGGGGTTTCAATCTCGTTGCGGATCCGGACGTTCCCCGCGACGTCGGACTGGGGGATGGGGGTCTCGAAGAAGCCGATCTGGGGGGTCTGCTCCAGCTCCTTGAGGATCGGGAGGCCCTGTTCCGCGGTGAGCAGGGTGTCGTTGAAGTCGACGCCGATCGTGAAGTCCTTGGGAATCGTGTCCCGGACCGCGTCGGCGCAGGCCCAGATGTCGAACCAGGGGCGCCCTTTGGTCTTCATCGCCCGGTAGCCCTGAGCGTACGCCTCCTGGCACTCGCTGACCCAGTCGCTCGGGGGAATGTCGATGTTCCACCAGGCGACGGGGGTGGTGTCGTGGGATTGCTCGCCGAGCAGGCGGTGCAGGGGAACGTCCAGCCCTCGGGCGACGGCGTCGAAGAGGGCCTGTTGCAGGCCGGAGCCGAGGGAGTCGTCCCACATCAACGAGGCGGCATTCTTCCCCTGCACCCGGGCGATGTCCTCGTCGTCGGTGACGCCCCAGGAGTAATAGAGCATCGACTCGCCGAAGCCGACGTGGCCGGAGCCGAGCGTGACCTCGACGATCTCGAAGTGGTCCCAGTGGGGGATCTCGCGGGCCAGGGCGCGGCCGGGGGTCTCGCGGAAGGGGAGGCGGACGGTGGTGCGGTCGACCTTCTCGACCCGGAAGTCGGTCCCCTTCGCCCGGGATCGCGCCCAGGCCCGGGGGCCGGAACCGGCGAGCGTGGCCGCCAGCGCCAGGCCGGAGGCACCAAGGAAGCGGCGGCGGTCGAGAAGGCCGGGGGGAATCGATGAAGCGCGGGGCATGGGAAGGTCCTCGGTCGGCGGAATCCGGAGGGCCGGGCAAAGGCGGCCGGGTTCTCCAACAGGTGTCAAACCGCCGTAGTCTACGGGCCAGGCCGGGGAGGCTCAACGAGGGACCGGGTTGAGCCGGCCCGGTGGAGCCGAGAGGTGACGGATGAGATCGGCTCCCGGTCCTTGAAATCGCCGACGGGCCCGGTGGAGAGCAGGCAGCGGATTGGGTTCTCGGCGACGGCCGGATTCCGCTTGGAGGATTGGGTGAGTCCTGGGGGTCAGGACGCGAAGCGAAGTGTCCGGTTGCCCCGGGTTCGTTCGACTGGCTTCAGAACAGGTGATACGCCTTCGCCTCCCAGGCGCGGGCCACCTCCGGGTCCTCGGCCCGCCGCAGCAGGTCGTAACAACTGTAGGGATACTTGAACACGTGCCCAATGCCCAGGGTGCGCTCGCCTCGCGTCTCCCAGTAGGCGGTGTCGGTGGGCCGCAGCGCGCTCGGCCGGTGGTCCGGAATCCGCCTCGCATCGGCGTCCGGCCCCTGGCGGGTCACCGTCACATACTTGCGGAAGGCGGTCCGGCAACTCTCGGCCCATTCGACCTCCCCCATCGCCGCCAGCTCCACCAACGCCTGGCCGAAGGTCAGCATGTGACCGGCGAACCCCTGACCGTACCCGACGAAGCGGTCGATTGCCGCCAGCGCCTCGCGCAAGATGAACGTTGAGGCGGCGGCTGCGTCCGCGAACGGCGGCGGATCGACGTCGGGGTCCGGCTCCACGTCACGCCAGGGGGTGAAGGAACGGATCAGGCGACAGACCCCGTCGATCCTCCCAGGGGTGGCTGCCTCGGGGTGCTGGCGGAAGGCCTTGATCGCCAGCATGGCGAAGATCGCGTCGTGGCCGACCTGCCGGAGGACTCCTCCCCCTTCCGCCAGGGCGATCCCGATCTCGTCGATTCGCTCCGGCCGGGGCTCGGCGTCCGGGAAGGGCTCGCACAGCGGGGTCTTGGCCCAGTTGCGGTCGAACAGCTCGATGATCCGGGCCGTCGCCCGCTCGTCCAGGTTGTTGTCGACGCACATCAAGTGGGCGGCCACCATGCTGGCGCCGCGATGGCCGTCGGCGAAGTAATCGAATTGGGGGGCCCGGGCCAGCGCGTTGAGGCCGAGCCGCACCAGCCGGGTGTCCGAGCCGTCGCGGTCCAGGCGGGGCGTCGTCGCACCGACGGCCGGAATGCTCGTCAACAGGCCGCCGAGGATCACGGTCGTTCGTCTTCCGAAATCCCTGCGGCCGATCTCGTGGTCCATGACGTTTCCAGGGTCGGGGCGAGTGGCGAGGTGAACTGAGATGAGGCGGTTCTCACGGTGCGGAGCGGCCGCGCCGGCATCATCATCCCTTGTCTCGGGCCTCTGCCGCCCGGGCAATCGCGTGGCGTCGGGCGTACGATCCGGCCTCATCTCCATGGTTTCGTGTGACGAGCCGTCCTGTCAACTCGCCGTCCAAGCGTCCCGAGCCCGACAAGCGGAATGGGCCTAGGGTTTGGCCAAAGCCGCCAACGGGAAAGCCCGTCGAATGGCGGAGTTCTCGACGGAAGATGGGAGCTGTAACCGGAATGGGGGCTCACAGGGCTCGGGTTTCGGGTACAATGGGGCATTCGATATCCAACGCATGTTGGAGAATCTCAAAGGAGCCCCGGGTGTCCATTCTCCGAAGAAAAAGGGGAAGAAAGGGACGACGTGGGGCCGACGCGATCGCGGAGGAAGCTGCCGACATGAATGGTCATCGAGACGCCCAGGGGCGGAGGTTCGGGAGCGGTTTCCGGCGATCCGGGGGGATCGGGGTGGTGGGATTGCTCGCGGCGCTGCTTGTGCTACTCCCGCACTCGGCCGCCCGAGCCGATGAGCCGCAAACCTCACCGGAGGGGGTGGCGTTCTTCGAGACGCACGTGCGCCCGGTGCTGGTGGAGCATTGCTACTCGTGCCATTCCGAGGGGGCGTCTCGGATTCGAGGGGGCCTGGTGCTCGACACCAAGGCCGGCTGGGAGATCGGTGGCGACCTGGGGCCGTCGGTCGTGCCGGGAGATCCGGAGAACAGCCTGTTGATCGAGGCCGTGCGTTATGAGGACGTGCTGCTGAAGATGCCCCCCGAGGGGAAGCTGTCGGATCAGCAGATCGAGCGGTTGGTGCAATGGGTCGAGATGGGAGCGCCGGACCCGAGAGTCGGCGACGGCGCGATGCCGAGCGAGGCGGCGAAGGTCAAGGATTGGGCCGATCCGAAGGAGGTGGACCTCTGGTCGTTCCAGCCGCCGAGCGACCCGGAGGTGCCGAGTGTGGCGGACCCGTCGTGGCCGAAGTCGGACCTGGATCATTTCCTATTGAGCGAACTGGAGGCCCAGGGGCTCTCCCCTGCCCCGCCGGCCGATCGGCGGACCTTGATCCGTCGGGCCACCTTCGACCTGACGGGATTGCCGCCGACTCCGGAGGAGGTGGAGGCGTTCCTGGCCGATGAATCGCCCGAGGCGTTTGATCGGGTCGTGGATCGGTTGCTGGCGTCGCCGGCCTATGGCGAGCGCTGGGGACGGCACTGGCTGGATGTGGCCCGCTATGCCGACTCGAACGGCTCGGACGAGAACGTGGCGCACGGCAACGCCTGGCGGTATCGCGATTACGTGGTCGAGGCGTTCAACTCGGATCGGCCGTACGATCGCTTCGTCGTCGAGCAACTGGCCGGTGACCTGCTGCCGGAGCCGGAGGACCCCGAGGAGTCCCACAACCAACTCATCGCCACCGGGTTCCTGTCGCTCGGGCCGAAGGTGCTGGCCGAGCCGGACCAGCAGAAGATGGAGATGGACATCATCGACGAGCAGCTCGACACGCTCGGCCGAACCTTCCTCGGCCTGACGATCGGCTGCGCCCGGTGCCACGACCACAAGTTCGACCCCATCTCCGCCGCCGATTACTACGCATTGGCCGGCATTTTCAAGAGCACCCGGACGATGGACTCGTTCAAGACCGTCGCCCGATGGCACGAGCACGAGATTCCGACGGCCGAGGACCTGGCGCGCAAGGCCGAGCATGACCAGCAGGTCGCCGAGGCCGAGGAGGCGATTCGCCAGCTGACCGAATCGGCCAACGCCGCCCTGATCGCCGATGGGGGAGACGGGTTCGAGCTTCCCGAAAAACCGGAGACCCTGTATCCGGAAGACACGAAGGCGGAACTCAAGCGGCTTCAGGAGGCCTTGAAGACGCTCAAGGACGCTCCTCCCGAGCTTCCCTCGGCCATGGGAGTGACCGAAGGGGAGACCGTGACCGACCTGGCCATCCACATCCGAGGCAGCCACCTGACGCTGGGCGAGGTCGTGCCGAGACGGGTGCCGACGGCCCTGACCAGCTTCGGCTCGCCCGAGTTCAACGATTCGAGCAGCGGACGCCTGCAACTGGCGCGCTGGATCGTCGAGGAGGACCATCCCCTGACCGCTCGCGTGATGGTCAACCGCATCTGGCGATGGCACTTCGGCACCGGGATCGTGGCCTCGACCGACAATTTCGGCGTGCTGGGAGACCAGCCGACGCATGGTCCGTTGCTCGACTGGCTGGCCCATCGGTTTGTCGAGGACGGCTGGTCGATCAAGGCGATGCATCGCCGGATCATGGGGTCGAGCACCTATCAGATGAGCAGCGCCTTCAACCCGAAGGCCGCGGCGATCGACCCTGAGAACCGCTTGCTCTGGCGCATGCCGGTGCGACGGCTGGAGGCCGAGGCGATTCGGGACGCCCTGCTCGCCGTCGGCGGCCGACTCGATCGGCAGGTGGGCGGCTCGCTCCTGACGGTCGAGAACCGCGGGTACTTCTTCAACCACACGTCGAAGGACCTGACGAACTACGACACGAACCGGCGATCGCTGTACTTGCCGATCGTGCGAAACCACCTGTACGACGTGTTTCAGCTTTTTGATGCGTCGGATGCCAGCGTTCCGGTCGGCGATCGGCAAAGCACGACGGTTGCTCCGCAGGCCCTGTTTCTCATGAACAGCGACCTGGTGCTTCAGGTGGCCTCGGACCTGGCGGCGGATCTCCTCGACCACCAGGATTGGGACGATGCGGCACGCATCGCCTCGCTCTACGAGCGGGCCTACGCTCGTCCCCCTTCGGACGAGGAATCGGCTCGGGCCCTCGCGGCGATCGAGCGATTGGCCGAGGCCTGGCAATCGGATGGGAACGCGAGGGATGAGGAGGCCCTGCGGCGGGAATCGTGGACGGCACTCTGTCAGGTGATTCTGGCGGCAAACGAATTTGTGTACATTCGATGAGACCTGAAGGAGTTCACGCCATGAATCACCTGTGGCCCCGCGTTTGGAACCGCCGCCAGATGCTTCGTAACACCGCGGCGGGGTTCGGCTCCGTCGCCCTGGCGGCCTTACTGGCCGAGCAATCCCGAGGGGACGGAGCGACGGCCTCGAACCCGCTGGCGCCGAAGGCCCCCCATTTCGCGCCGAAGGCGAAGCGGATCATCTTTCTGTTCATGAAGGGTGGGCCGTCGCACCTCGACACCTTCGACCCGAAGCCGATGCTCCAGCGCGACGACGGCAAGCCCCTGCCCTTTGCCAAGCCTCGCGTCCAGTTTGCCGAGACGGGGGCCTTGCTGGCCTCTCCCTGGAAATTCCGCCGCTACGGCGAGAGTGGGATCGCCGTCAGCGAGCTGTTCCCGAACGTGGCGCAGCACGTCGATGACCTCTGCCTGATCCACTCGTTGCACGGCACGAACGCGGCGCACGGCGGGGCGCTCTTGATGCTGCACACCGGCAGCGACACGTTTGTTCGGCCGAGCATGGGCTCGTGGATCACCTACGGGCTGGGGACCGAGAACCAGAATCTTCCCGGCTTTGTCACCATCTGTCCGACCCTGGCCCACGGTGGCGTGCGCAACTGGGGCTCGGCCTTCCTGCCGGCCGCCTATCAAGGCACCCCGCTCGGCAACGCGAGCGTGCCGTCGGATCAGGCGCAGGTGCGTTACATCAAGAACGACCGATTAACCACCGAGGTGCAACGGACGCAGCTCGACCTGCTGGCGGAGCTGAACGGCGATCACCTCGACGTCTCGGGACCGGACCAGGCGCTCGAAGCCCGGCTCGATTCGTTCGAGCTGGCCTTCCGGATGCAAACCGAGATGCCCGAGGTCCAGAACCTGGCCGGCGAGTCTCGGGCGACGATGCAACTGTATGGCATGGACGACCCGGTGACGGCCGATTTCGGCCGCCAGTGCCTGCTGGCCCGCCGACTCGCCGAGCGCGGGGTGCGGTTTGTGCAGGTGACGCACAGCGACACGAACGTGCAGTGGGATCAGCATAGCGATTTGAAGGGCGGCCACGAAAAGAACGCCCGCGAGGTCGATCGGCCGATCGCCGGCTTGCTGAGCGACCTGAAGGCCCGCGGCCTGCTCGACGACACGCTCGTGCTCTGGGGAGGCGAGTTCGGCCGCACCCCGACCGCTCAGGGGAAGAACGGCCGCGACCACAACCCCGAAGGCTTTACGATGTGGCTGGCCGGCGGAGGCGTCAAACCGGGCTACCGGCACGGTGCCACCGATGATTACGGGTATTACGCCGTCGAGGACAAGGTCCACATCCACGACCTACACGCGACCTTGCTGCACCTGCTCGGCCTGAACCACGAGGCCCTGACCTACCGCTACGCCGGTCGAGACTTCCGTCTGACCGACGTGGCGGGGCGGGTGGTGACGGAGGTCATGGGCTGAGCGGCCTCGACCGACGACGATCGATCAGGAAGACGCCGGAGCCGAGTCCTGATCGGCTCAGGCGTCCTTGATCTCGAAGATCGCCTCAACCTCGACGGCCACCCCGGTCGGGAGCTGGGCGAAGCCGAGGGCGCTGCGGGCGTGGTAGCCGTCGCCATCCTTCCCGAAAATCTCGTGCAAAAGGTCGCTGCAACCGTTGATGACGAGATGTTGCTCGTGAAATTCGAGCGTCGAGTTGACGCAGCCGAGGACCTTGAGGACCCGCAAGCCGTTGAGGGTGCCGTGGGCGTTCCAGACCGAATTGAGGATCTTGACGGCGCACTCGCGGGCCGCAGCCTTCCCCTCGTCGACCGAGAGACCGGCCCCGAGCTTGCCCTTGATGTCGCTGACGTGTCCGGAGGTGATGAGCAAATTTCCGCTGCGCACGACCAGGGCCAGGTAGCCGGGCTCTTGCTTGGTGAAGGTCAGTCCGAGCGATTCTGCGTTGTCTTGAGGGTTCATGAGCCTTTGGAAATCCTTTGTTGATGCCAGAAGGTGGTGTTGCGAAGGACCGCAACCGAATCAGCGATTGGCCTTACCGCGATTGATGGCGTTGCCAGGCCAGGCCCGGCGTTTCGACGCGGAACGAGACCAGCCGCGTGTGTTCGACCTCGGTGACGTAGACGGTCTTGCCGTCGGGACCACCGAAGCAGAGGTTCGTGGGGTACTTGCCCAGGACGTCGATTTCCCGGAGGATCGCGCCGTCGGGCGTCATGAGGATGACGGTCCCCTTGCCATGTCGCGTGATGGCGAGGTTTCCGTCCACATCACAGCGCATGCCGTCAAAACCGAAGTCGGAAAATTGTCGGATAAGCTGTTTCTCACCCAGCGACCCATCGGCGAGAATGGGAAACTTCCAGACATTTCGTTGCACGGATTCGTTGACGTACAGCCATTTCCCATCCGGGCTGACCTCGATCCCGTTGGTCGTTCCCAGGTCGCCGGCCACGCGATCGACGGTGCCTGAGGAGGCAATTTTCCAGATCTGCCCGGTGCTTTCGGACCAGTTCGGATCGCTCGCGTAGAGGGTGCCATCGGGGGCGATGGCCAGGTCGTTCGGCTGGTTCATGCGCGGTTCGTGGGCGAAGACGGTGACCGCGCGGGACTCGGGATCGACGCGCAAGACGTTGTGCCCGACGTAATCGGCCACGAACATCTGTCCCTTCGCATCGAAGACGATGCCGTTGCCGACACTTTCGCCCGGAAGCCGGACGAAGACCTCGCCGTGGCCCTCGGGAGTGACCCACCCGATCGTTCCTTGCTCGGCAAAATTGACGGCGTAGATGGTGCCGGCTGCGTCGCAGTTTGGCCCCTCGATGCCGGGCGTGAAGGCTCCCGGCTTGGTCAACGGAGCCGCTTCGTCCGGGGCGTGCCCGACGGCACCGAGCAATAGCACGGCACCGATCGCCAGCCTCCGTGGGATTCGACCATCCATTGCGTTGCCTCACTGTTGCCACGTCATCGCGGATTGAAACGGCCCTGCTTGCCCACCAACACCGATCGCGGGGCGTTCGCCATTGTTCAGTGACCCGGTCTCGTTGTAAAGCCAACGGTGACCGCCGACGCCTGGAGCGTCGGGCTGGAGCGTGGCCCCCTTGGTGATTCCTGGTCGCGCTTCGGGTATGGTCACCGAGATCACAGTGAACCGATCGCCGAACTGAGGGCATGTTCTCGATGATCACCATCTCGATCGCGTCGTCCGTCCTGGCCGTGGTACTGATGGCCTCGGCGGCGGTTCCTGACACGGGCTGTGAGCCTCCGAGGGAGGAATCTTCCCCAGGTTCGCGTGTGGATCACCTGGTGATCATCGGCGTCGATGGGCTGGGACCGGAGGGGATCCGCCGCGCCGAGACTCCGGCGATCGACGCCTTGATGGATCGGGGGGCCTGGTCGATGCAGGCGAGGGCCGTGATGCCGACCTCCAGTAGCCCGAACTGGGCCTCGATGATCATGGGGGCCGGTCCGGAACAGCACGGCGTGACCTCGAACGCCTGGGAACTCGACGCCTTTGCGATCGCGCCGACGGTCGCCGGACCCGACGGACGGTTCCCGACGATTTTCTCGGTCCTGCGAGCGCAACGCCCCGAGGCCGAGATCGCGGTGATTTACGACTGGGGCGGATTCGGCCGCCTGCTCAATCTGGACGGGACCGACCTGGCTCTGGATGCCGACGGCCCCGAGGCCGCCACCGCCGCCGCCGAGGCCGCCCTCGTCGATCGTCGGCCGACGCTGCTGTTCGTGCACCTCGATCACGTGGACCACGCGCTGCACGATCACGGGTTTCTGAGCGAGCCCTATCTCGATGCCGTTGCGGAGGCCGATCGGTTCATTGGTCGGATCGTCGCGGCCCTCGACCGTGCGGGCATGACCGATCGAACCGCGGTTCTAGTCACCTCCGACCACGGCGGGCAGGGGACCTCGCACGGGGGAGAGACGATGGGAGAGTTGCTCATCCCCTGGATCCTGGCCGGCCCCGGCATCGAGACCGGTCGCGCCCTTGCTCAACCCATCAACACCTATGACACCGCCGCCACCGCGGCGGCCTTGCTCGGTGTCGAACCCCCGGAGTGCTGGATCGCCCGGCCGGTCACCGAGTCGTTTGTCCCGGAGCCTGCCACCGTGGGTCGGTGATGGGACTGGATTTCTTGACGCGTTCACATCCTGGGAACGTCGCTTGTCTCCGGCCGCTCGACGAGGTCCCGAATCGGCTGCGGAGTGACCTCCCACGAGGCTCTGTAGGTCGCCTCGAGCGGGACGTTCACATACCATCCCGGGGCCAGAAAGAGCGGGGCCTCGGGCCAGGAATCCCCGACCGCCAGCGGTTCGCGGTAGGCCGTCAATGGCGGGCCGGCATCGAAGGCGGCCACGGTTAACGGCTTGTGAGCGGGTCGAGGCTCCGGTGGATCGTCGGCCAACTCGTCCCAGATGAGCCGATCCAGCCCTTGCGGGTCGCGCGGGCCGGTCGGGAAGGGATCGATCATCAGGAAATGAATGCCGTTGCGGAGGAAGTCGCTCGCCTTGGCCACGAACGCGCCAACGGCTGACCGCGACGTCTTGTTCCCTGGAGAAACCACCTCGATCATCGCCACCACCCGTCCCAGTTCCTGACGGATCGCGATGCGGTTGGCCTTCATGGCGTACCGGACGGCATCCAGCTCCGCCTGGGCCGTCGTCTTGATCCGGGGAGGGACCTCCGCGACGGCCAGCCCGCCCGTCGGCTCGGGACCGCTGACGCGCTGGTCGGCCATCGCGAAATAGCCTTCCGGCAAGATTCCGCGATTGAGTTGGTTGCGGATCTCGATCGTCCACCCTTGGTGGAAATCATGATACGTCCCGGCTTCGACCCGGGTCCAGTCGTGGATTGGCATGGGCCACCTCCTCGCCGTTGATTGTACCGCGCCTGGGGAGGAACGTATGTCGTCCCCGCATCCTTTCCGGCTTGCCGAACCGCGCCTGGGGGAACCCGGGCCGCCCCGGCGCTGCCCTCAAGACGCCGGCCCCACGGCCGGATAGCATGGCGGTCACGGTCGCGGCGGTCGCCCCGATCGGCCGGAACCCGTCCGCCCCCTCGGGAATCGGCCCGCCGCGCTGGACGGACTGCCCCCCTGACCTGGCCCCGCCGGGCCATCATGATTGAGGATTGCTCATGACCTTAACTCGAACACTCCTGATTGGTGCGGTCGCCGTCGCGGTCGTCGCCCTGGCCCCTCACCTCACGGTCGCCGACGAACCGGACTGGGTTCAGGTCACCGAGGACGATCGCGCCATCACGATCGAGACGGATCTGCTCGAAGCGGTGATCCCCAAGCGCGACCCGAAGCAGTGGATGACTGGAATTGAAAAAGGCTCGTTCCTTGATAAGACCACCGGATTCCGAGAGGTCGGTGACGGCCTGATGGTGATCGACTGGCTGATGGAGCCCGGCAGCGACGCCGAATGGGCGGATCAGGTCTTTGCCCCGGATGGCAACGGAGTGGGGCGCTACACCTGGTACGAGAACGAGGAGGACCCCGGCCGTCGCTCGTACGCCTTGATGGCGCACGGGAGTAGTCATCGGAAGCGGATGATCGAGGGCCCCCAGCTTTGCCATCGGATGAAGCCGGTCGAGCCGGAGGTGATCCGGGGAGACGACTTTGTCGCCGTCAAAACGAGCTATCAGTTTGAATACGCGGCCCCTGGTCGCACTCCAGGGTCAACATGGACGCAGTTGATTGTCTTTCCTAAAGGAGAGCGCTTTTTTCTCTTGATGGATCGAATCGACAGCGTCAACGATTCTCCGGAGATGTTCCTGCGGAACGACACCCCGGGCTGCATTCGCCACGAGCAAGGGGACACGTTCAGCGAAGTTTACCTCAGCTATCTCGGTGGCCCTAACGGGGTCCGGATTCCGTCTCGAGAGTTCTTCGAGCCGTTTCCGCCGGACCTGAAGTTCGGCTACCGGCGGGATCTGAATCGGACCCCGGAGGACTTCATTCGAGCGTACCGGCTCCGCGATCCGGAAACCGGCAAGGACGGCCCCTGGCTCGGTGGGCTGACGCTGGAACCGTCGGTCGTATACGAAGCCTGGTGCAGCCAGCGGCCGGGCGGAATCATTGTGATGATCGAGGAGATCCACGGCCGTCCGGTCAAGGCCGGCGAGTCGTTCAGCGCGGCTCATGTGGTCGGCTATTTCGATTCGATCGAGCAAATGCACGAGGTCTTCGACCGCTACAAGGGGCATACGGGCCTCTCGGCCGACGCCTCGGGCTGGCAGTTGTTGCCATAACCTGGGTGCGGCAATCTCCCTCCGACTTCGGGTGTTGGACCCCCTTCGGCCCCGGCAGCCGTCCAGGTCGCCGGGGCTGTTGCGCGCGCGGTCGGGGTCAGGTGGGGGTGACCTGGGCGAGGCGATTCTGCCCTGGTTTTTGTGGAGAAATTGCAACCCGTGAAGAGGTCGTTTGACAGCCGATCAGGCTCAACCTAGGTATCTCACAGCGACACTGAGCGGCACCGGCGGGGACGACGGAGTCCCACGCGATCGCCTCGCCCGCGGACGTTCCGGGGCGAACGTTCGATCGCCGGTCCGAGTGGACCGGCAGCGTGACGGGCGACGGTGTCGCGGGGTCACAGAGCATCGATCCCCCACCGAAGAACGAGGATTTTCCATGCACGCGCACCTAGCGATTCCCAAGCCCCGACGGGGTTTCACACTGGTCGAGCTGGCCGTGGTCGTCGTGATCATCGGCGTATTGGCGGCATTCGGTGTCCCGCGCTTCCTGCAATCAGTGGAACGTTCGAAGGCCGCGGAAGCCTTTGCGTATCTCTCCGCCGTCCGCACGGCTCAAGAGCGGTATCACGCCCGAGAAGGCACCTACGCCGAAGACCTGACCGCCCTGGATATTCAGGCCCCGACGCCAAAATACTTCACCGTCGGCACGGTTGCGGGGAACTCGGACATCCAGGACTCCTGGACCCTGACCCTGACACGAACGGGCTCGTCGGCCGGTTACGGAGCGTATACGGTGACCTTTACCGATCAAGGCTTCGACTCGACGAACAGCGACATCGACCCTGAGATTAACCCGATCGGTGCGCAGGGTGCCGCCCCTGCTGAGCCTCCTTCTGGCGGTTGATCCTGATCCTCGCCCGGCGTGAGGCCGCTCCGCCCTGCCGAGGATCGCGGGGTGGCCCCACGACGTTTCGAACCGCGGCGGGTGACGACGCCAGACAGCGCGTCCCTCCCCAGACGACCCCGCCACCAGTGAATCATGCGGGACGGGGAAAGCTTTCCGCACACCTTGATTCGATTCAAGGGTTCAGTAGACGCCGAGCAGGCCATTCGGGCAGGCTCAACGTCTGAAGACCTGACACACCGAACAAGGTGGTGATCCCGCAGGATTCTCGGAAGAGTCTTTCGATGCAAAAGGGGCGGGTTCCATGCAAACTCAACAGACCACCTTGAAGCCTCGTCAGGGTTTCACACTGGTCGAGCTGGCCGTGGTCGTCGTGATCATCGGCGTTTTGGCGGCATTCGGTGTCCCGCGCTTTCTCATGTCGGTGGAACGTTCCAAGGCCGCCGAGGCCTTCGCCTATCTCTCGGCCGTTCGCAATGCCCAGGAACGCTTTCACGCCCGAGAAGGCATTTATTCCGACACGTTGACGGATCTGGATATCCAGGCGCCAACCCCGAAATATTTCAATCCCGGCCCCATCACGGGAAATCCCGACCTCGAACTCTCGTGGACGATGACCCTGACGCGGATCGGCCCGTCGGCCGGGTACGAGAATTACGAGGTGACGTTTAACGAGGAAGGCTACGACGCGATCAACAGCACCATCAGTGCCGAGATCAATCCCGTCGGTGGGTTCAGCGGTGGGACGTAATCCGAAGTCGGGTCGCCGCGCTGAGTCCTCGGGTGGTCACGACGGCCACTCCCATGGTCACGGTCCTCCTGCGAGGCCCGCCGCCCACAACGCGGGCGGCGGGCCTCGATTCGTCCCGGAACGACCGGTGAACCGGTTCCCCCTCACACCCAATCGGACTGGCCGGGGAAGGCGTACGATCGATGAAAGCGATCCTGGCAAAGATTCCGAGGAGGCGCAGCGTCGGCCTGCATGTCGGGGACCGCGAGATCGCCCTGTCTCGAATCGCCTTCACGCCCCTGGGTCCGGTCGAGGTCGATCGGAAGGTTGAGCCGCGATCCTCGGGATCGCCCGCGGCGATCATCCAACGGCTGCTCGAACCGCTTCGCACCAGCCAGGGCTGGCGGCGAGCCCCGATCGCCGTGGGAATGCCGGGCATGGGCGTGTTCTTCTCGACCCGTCCGGTCCAGCTTCAGCGGAACGCCGAGGATCAGTCTCCGCAGGTCTTACTGCACGAGATCTTGCAGTCGGCGAACCTGAATATTGATCACATGCAGGTTGATGCCATTCGATGGCAGCCGGGCCGCCGACCGCTGGCCAGTGTGGCGGCCTGCCGCAAGAAGGCGATCGGCCCGATCCTTGAAGCGCTGGAAGATTGTGAGGTTCGCCCGTACCAGGTCGAGCCGGCGCCCTGTGCCTTGCTCCGTGCCGCCGTGGAGCGGTTTCGAACCCCTCGCAGATGCCCGACGGCCTTGCGGGTCTTCCTCGGTCGAGAGCACGCCCTGGCGATCATGACCGCCGACGACATGCCGCTCATGTGGCGTTACTTTCCGCTCGAATCGGGTGCCGAAGGGACGGCGATTCTCTCCACGTATCGGTTTATTTCGAACAGCTTTCGCGTCTACGGGGCCGACACGGCTCCGGCGGCCTTGATGATTCACGGCCGCCCCGATCTCGACACCTTGACCGATGCGGCGATCTGGTCCGGCGTCCCGATTCGGGTCCTCCGTTATGACACCCCGGCGTACGAGGCGGGAGAGATCGCCGCCGGGCTGGCCATGGGGTGCTTGCCGCAGCTCTCCACGTTCAACCTTGCCCGAGAGTTACGCCCACCAGAACCGATCTTCAGCCTGCTGCCCTGGGGGCAGATGGCGGTGCAGGCCTCGGTGCTGGCCCTGGCCACCATGCTGATGATCGAGCACCGCCGCTCGCTCGACCGTGAGTTCATCGCGGTTCGGGCCGAGCAGAGCCAGTACCCCTGGCTTCAGTCGCTCGACTTGCCGAAGCTGCGTCAGGAGCGTGACGACCTGATGCAACGGACCTCGTCGATCGAGCGGTATCTCTCGACCCGGATTCTCTGGACCGAGTGCAAGCGAGAAATCGCAGAACTACTGCCCGAAGGGATGGTGGTCACGAAGTTCGACGGTCAGGCCTCCTACGAGGTCGTGGGTGGAAAGGGTCGGCGGACCGCGCCGAAACGGTCGCTGACCCTGGCGATCGACGCGCCGATTCCCGCCGGCGGGGCTGTCTCTCCGGAAGTCGAGGTCCTGATCGAGTCACTCCGGGAAAGCCCCTTGCTTCACAAAACGCTCCCGGACGTCGGCATGGCGGGACTGCGCTGGGGAGCCGGCGGTCAGTCGCGCATTCCGACGGCCTCCTTCATCATCCATTGCCAACCGGGAGCCCCCTCCTCCCGGCCCTCGCGCGAGACCTCCCCATGAGCGACGCATCGTCACCCTCCCGACTGGTGAATCTCCTCCGGGACTTGTTGCACCAACCGAACCGTCTGGGGCTGGTCCTGAACCTGGTCTTGCTCGTGGCCTGGTATCTGGCGACCTACTCGCCGTTGCATCGCGCGATCGCTCAGGACGATCACCGGCTCAACATCGGCCGCCAGCGGCTGGCCCTGGCCCACGAGGTGGAACACCTTCGCCAGCAGGCTGAAGCGTTCAGCGCGTTATTGCCCGAGTCGGACGAGGGGGATATCTGGGTTCCCTTCATCATGAGCGGGGTCCGTCAGTTTCCCGAGATCAAGCTGGTTTCCCTGGAGCCTCGCCCTTCCATGAAGGTCGGCCCTTACTCGGCCTCGGCCCATCGGATCGTTCTCGAAGGGAATTTCCCGGTCCTCGAGCAATTCGTTCGATGGCTCGAAGCATCGCCTCGGCTGATCCGAATCGACTCGATCCAGGTGAGCCGCAAGACCGGAAGCAGCGCCTCTCAGGGGGGTGGACTCAACGAGATGCAACTGCTCCTGATCGGAGTCGAGGGATAACGTGATGTCCAACGAACTGATCAAACTCGGTCCGCTGGCCGGCTTCCTGCTCGCCGTCGGTTACTGTGTCTGGCCGCACGTGGCCCCACCACCGCACCAGGCCGCGCCGACCCCGGCGTTGCCAACGATCGATTCCAGCCTGCTGAAGCCTGACTTTGGCCCTCCGTCGGCTCGTGATCCGTTCCGCCAGGCGGGTGATCCGGCGCAGTTGGCCGCTCAGCCCAGTGATGCCAAGGCGAGCCAGGCCGCCTCCAGTCGGTTGCGATCGAACCCCTCCGGGACGACCGCGGCGGCCCCTCGCATGCCGGCTCCGGTCTTGGCGCTGGGGGCAACGCTGGTCTCGGGGGATCGCCGGGCCGCCATCATTAACGGCCGAGTCTATCGCCAGGGAGAGCTCCTCGAACGGCCCGACGGCTCACCCCGAACGGCCTGGACGGTGGCCCGCATCGAGCCCGGTCGGGTGGTGCTCGGCCGCGAGAACCATCACGATTCGCTGGTCCTTGAGCTGCCCGACCGGCTGGCCGCGCTGATGGCCGAAGCGACCCCGGCGGCGAACGACTCGTCCGACGAGCTCGGGCTGCGGGCGGGACTGGAAACCCTGACCGACGCCCGGGCGGCGCTAGCGGCGGCCGGAGTGCATCTGCCGGTGCCGGACCTGATGGAACAGATTGCTCGACAATCGGGTGGCAGTTTGCCGGAGATCTCGAAGGCGCTCCTTCGATTGCTGGTGGATCCCCCTTCGAGCCGGTTGACCTCGCGCCCCGCGCTCGCCGCTTCCGTGGAGGGATCGCGATGAACACGACCCGCGTGGCCGATGAACGGTCTCTGTTGATCGAGCTGTTGTTGCAGCGCGGAGCCGTCACCCCCGAGGGGCTCCGCGAGATCCGGAGCCGGGGCCAGGAGCTGAACGAGCGCACCTTGATTCTCGGCGGCTTGGTGGGGGACTCGGAAATCGCCCGGACCTATGCCGAGTATCTTGCCGTTCCGCTGTACGACCCCGGGTCGGAGATGCCGACCCCCGAGCCGGAACTGGCCCGATTGCTCACCGAGAAGCTCTGTCGGGATCAGACCATTGCCCCGGTTGCCATCCGGGGGGATCAGCTCGACCTGGCCTTCGTCACGCCTCGCGAGATGCTGGTCATCGACGAGGTCCAGTTGCTGACGGGGCTGCGTGTCCGACCGATGATCGCGCCGATCGGCGTCGTCGAGCAGTTGATCGAAGACCTCTACCGATCGACCCGCTCGTCCACCGTCTTTGCTCCCGATGCCGAGAGCTTCGAGCATGCGGACCTCGACGATGAGGTGACCGAGGAGGAAGACCGAGCCGGCACCCTGGTCCTCGATGAGGCTCCCCCGCCGGGGCGCGACGGCCGGATCATCCGGATGGTCAACCAGATTCTCGAACACGCCGTCCGCGCCGGGGCGAGCGACATTCACCTCGAACCGTTCGAAGATGCCTGTAAAATTCGCCTCAGGATCGACGGAAACCTTCAAGAATATCAGGTTCTGAACCGTCAGGTCTTCGTGACGATCGTCTCGCGGCTGAAGATTCTCGGCCGCATGGACATTGCCGAGAAGCGCATTCCCCAGGACGGTGCCATCACCCTGAAAAGCGGCGACCGTCGCATTGACCTGCGCCTGAGTACCATGCCCACGGTCTACGGCGAGAAGCTCGTCATTCGGTTACTCGACAAGACGGCCATTCCGCTGGACCTTCGAGGTTTGGGCCTCTCGAACCGTCAGATCGAAGACATCACCGAGGCAATCCGGTCACCCCACGGCCTCGTCCTGGTGACGGGTCCGACCGGTAGCGGCAAGAGTACCACGCTGTACACCTGCCTGAACCTCCTCAATGAGTCAAATACGAACATTTGCACCGCCGAGGACCCGGTCGAGTATCGCTTCAAGGGGCTGAACCAGGTGCAGGTCAAGCCCCAGATCAATCTCACCTTCGCCAACGCTCTCCGCGCGTTTCTGCGACAGGACCCCGACATTATCATGGTCGGCGAGGTCCGCGACCCGGAAACCGCCGAGATCTGCATGCGATCGGCCCTGACCGGCCACCTGGTGCTTTCCACCCTGCACACGAACGACGCGCTCAGTTCGATCAGCCGATTGCAAGACATGGGGCTCGAACCGTTCATGCTCGCGTCGACCCTGCGCTTGCTGCAGGCGCAGCGGCTGGTGCGGAAGCTTTGCCTCCACTGCAAAACGCCTTACGAATGCGATGCCGAGACGGCCCGCCGCTATCACCTTGAAGCGGGCCAGGTCCTCTACCGGCCGGTCGGCTGCGAGGCCTGCCGAGGTTCCGGCTATCACGGCCGAACCGGCGTGTTCGAGGTCATCCGCATCACCCAGACGCTGGCCGACTTGATCCAGGCCCGCTCATCACTGCCTGAGTTGCGGGCGGCGGCTCGCGCGCAGGGAGCCGCCATGCTCATTGATAACGCCATCGAGAAAGCCCGGCTCGGCCACACCAGCCTCGAAGCCGCCTTGACCGTCGCAATGGCCGGCGACGACTGATCCGATCCGAGGAATTCCGACGATGGTTTTCGACGAATGGGTGATGTCCCACGCCCGGGTGGCAAGCAAGCCGCACACCAAACTCGGGATCGACGACATCCTGGCCTTCTTCCAACAACTGGCGACCCTGGTTGCCGCCGGCACCCCCTTGCTGCAAGCGATCCAGATTGGCTCGGAGCAGGCCGAGAGCTTTCGGTTGCGCCAGATCCTCTCGGAAATTGCGGCCAGGCTGTCGGCCGGCAGTTCCTTCCATGCCGCGGCCGCCAACTATCCGGAAGCCTTCGAGCATTCCTGGATCGAGATGATCCGGACCGGCGAGATCACGGGCCGGATGTCCGACGTCCTCCGCGAACTCTCCGGCCAGGTCCAGGAGGCGCGCGATGCCAGGCGGAAGATGCGCGGAGCGCTCTTCTACCCGATCGTTCTGCTCTGCGTGGCCACGCTGGCCATTGCGGCGATGCTACGCTTCGTGGTGCCCACGTTCGATCGCATGTTCAAGGAAATGGGAGCCGAGCTGCCAGAGATCACGCAGTTTGTCGTCTCGGCCTCGCAGTTCGTCGTCAGCTACGGGCTTTATCTGCTCCTCGGAACGGGTCTGACGGTCTTCGCCTTTCGACGCTACTACAGCACCGATGAAGGCCGTCGCCGCGTGCTGGGGATGCTCATGGTCACCCCGACCGTGGGAGATCTGCTCATTCAATCGACCATGTACCGCTTCGCGTCGAATCTCGCACTGTTGCTCAAGAGCGGGGTCCCGATGCTCGAAACCCTGGAAACCCTGCGAGGGATCCTCGGCAACAACCCGATCTACCGAGACGCGCTCGACCAGGCCCGCCGGCGGGTGGCCTCGGGGCAATCGCTCGCCTCGGCGCTGGAGGAAAGCGGCCTGTTCACCGGGATGGTCATCAACATGGTCCGCACGGGAGAGGAATCCGGGCAGCTGGCGTCGGTCATGGATCGGGTGGCGCCCTACTATAGAGAAAAGGTCGAGTCCCTCATTTCCAGGATTTCCAAGGCGCTTGAGCCCTTGATTGTCGTGGGGATGGGGGCGGTGATTGCCGTGATGATGCTCTCGATCTACCTCCCCATGTTCAACATGTCCGGTGGCATCCAATGACCGCTCTGTCGGGCCGAGAACCGAGGCCGCGCCGCTCCGGATCGACGCTCGTCGAACTCATGATTGTGGCGCTGCTGATCGGCATCTTCGCGGCCATGGCGATCCCGTCGTATCGCTCGTCGGTGGAGCAGGCCCGGACCGACATGGCCGCCGCGAACCTGCGCACGCTCTGGGCCGCCCAGCGGTTCTTCTATCTGAATGAGCGCTACTACACACCTGATCCTGATGATTTGATCGCGTATGGCATTTTCCAAAGTTCCGAGATCTCAAGCGCCTCGGCCGGTGGACCGTTCCTGATGTACAACGATCCGTCGTTCCTCTACCGGATCGTGCTCCAGCCCAACGGAGAGTTCCAGGCCACCGCCACGCGATCGGCCGGGACCGCCTTTCACGGAGTCCTGACGATTGACGCCGCGGGGGTTGTCACGGGCGAGGTGACCGACACGCACGGGCGGGTTGTTCGGCCAGGATTCCGGTGATCGGGAGGTTGGACCATGAGACGAGCGATTCTCGATGCCTGGCGACCTCCGATCGCGCGGCGAGGTTCTACCTATCTGGAAGTGCAGGTGGCCTTCGCCGTCCTCGGCGTGGCGCTGGCCGGCCTGGCGCCGATCGTGGCCTCGCAGACCCGCTTGATTACCCGGATCGAGCAGACGATCTCGACCGACACGATCAATTACCTCGTGCCCGCGCAGCATCTCGGGGCGTCCGAGAATCGCTGGCTCCGCAAGCTCGGATTCGACGCGACCCTCTCCGCGAATCCCCCGGCCACCGCCCTCGCCCCCCCCATCGACCGAGCCAATTCGGTCTCGATCCGTTCGTCAAGCCTCTCGATGATCGGGAACAGTGCCTGGGTCGAGGTGTCCGTCACCCCCATCGCTCCCGAAGCCGACGACACGGGATCTTCGGGTGAAGCGCCGCCGAGTGATCCGGAGCCTTTACCATGAGTCGAGGCCGCCACCGCCGCCAGGGCTTCACCCTCATCGAAATGGCCATTGCCACGGCCTTGACCGGGCTGCTCGGAGTCCTCTGTCTCCTCTCATGGAAGGCCTTCGGGGTGCCGGCGGTCGACTCGTACTACCGGGGCCGAGTGGCCGGCGAGGCCATCATGGCCGCGGCCTCTCTGGCCACCGACCTGGGCGGATCCCTGCCCCCGTTCAGCGGGCCAATCGGCGAGCGGGACGAGCATCGCCTGGTCGGCTGGCGCCTCGAACAGGGCAATCTGGAACTCTGGTACGACAGCGCGCAAGAGCCCGCCGAGCCGGCCCCCGAGGGGGAGCCCTCGATCTTCGAAGCGCCAAATCACGCCATCATTTATTCGTTTCAGTACGCCCCGGGCACGACGCGCGGCATGCTCGTTCGCACCGATTCGAGAACGGGGATCTCCTCGGTCGTTGCCACGGACCTTGCTTCGATGCAAGTCGACATTCCGTATGGTTCCGAGGAGCGATTGATCCTGACGCTGGAATTTCAGTATCGCATCTTCAAGAAGCGCTATTCCCGGTTCTACACCTTTGAGGCGATCAAACCATGAGACGCCCGATTGTTCGGCTCCGGCGTCCGGGAATCGCTCTGACCGCGGTCCTGGCGCAGCTCACCCTGCTGTTCATGGTCTGGAGCCTGGCCAACCGCCAGTGCACCACGACCATCGGCATGGAGGAAGCCCTCCGCCGGCGCACGGAGCAACAGGCCGGAAGACGTTCGGCCCTGGCCGTCGGGCTCGGGTTGCTCGAAACCGGCATCCCGGCGGAGGAGAAGCTCGACGAATTCGGGGCCTATTCGTGCTTCGTGGTGTTTCTCGATGTCCCTTCCGGCTCGCTGGTCCGCTACACCCTGATTTTCCAGCGCCTGCCGGATCCGGAACCGCTCCCCGACCCTCCGCCGAGTCACTGGAGCCTGACCGCGGTGCCGTACGACCCGGTCGCCCATCTCGATGTCGAGGGGCCGATCACCACGTTTGAGCCGACTCCCGAGTCCCCTGAATTGCCCTGACCATGGAGCCGAGTCGTGGATCACGCCCCTGACGACTGCCCCCGCTCTGGCGATCGCCGGAAACGACCGACACGCCCCTGGGATGCCTTCCGATCGCCGGCCCGACGACAACGGCATCGACGGGAAGCGGATCTCGGTCCCTTTTCCTTCGTCGATCGCTACGACAAATCGCTGGGAATCATGATCCTCTCGCTCTTGATCCTGACACTCACCGACGGCGTGCTGACGATGATTCTCATCGACCTCTTTTGTGAAGAGGCCAACCCGCTCATGGCGGTCCTGATCGAGCACGGGCCGATGACCTTCGTCCTGGGCAAGTACCTGATGACCGCCGTCTGCCTGCCCATCTTGCTGATCTTTCAGCATCACCGGATGTTCGGCACGCGATTCCGGGTCCGACACTTCTTTCCCATCTTCATCGCGCTCTATCTTTCACTGCTTGCCTATCAGCTTTTTCTGCTGCGGAAAACCTCTGAGGCCATTCATCGGCGTTCCCCTCCAAGCTTTGCGACCGATGCGGACCGGTTCTCCTGCCCGAACCTGATGACCCGATCGTGTTGAGTGTTCTGCGGGGAAGGGAGCGGGATTCGGCAGTGTTTTGCGAGCTGCGCGTCCCGGCTTCCCGGGGTCGGACCAGAACCCTCGCCCCTCCTCGTCCGGCTGGCGCGAATCGCCCCGAGGGAGTGGTCGTGCCGGATGATCCTTGAGTCTTCGCCAGGAGCGGTTCGACTCGGGTGGCGCGTGGCGATCACCCAGGCCGATAGGAGCTTTCGGTACGCCCCCGTCGTCCGGCGGACGCCAGGTCTCGGCGCGCGCAACGTCTCGTCGCCAACGGCCCGTCGAACCGAGGAGGGCCCGTCGAACTCAGGAGGGCCAATCGCCGATGAGCACGCCGCGACGATCTCGATTCCGTCCCGGGACCTGGGATGCGCTGGAAGAACGCATCGTTCTCTCCTCGATTGGCTTCCGAGAGCCCCTGGCGCGCCCTGCGCTGCGAGACTGGGCCCAATCCCTCGCCGCGATCCGAGCGGCCAACCGACCGACCCCGCCATCACCCCGCGTCCTTCAGGCTCCGAGGATCGCGCGGTTGCCTCAGACGCCGATGGCCGCGCGAGTGCCTCAGGCACCAATGGCCCGGACCCTTCAGACACCGTCGGTCGTCATCAACGAGCAATACGACCGCTTCCGGGCCGACCTTGCCGGGGCGATCAACCAGTACCTCCGGACCTTCGACGTCGAGCCTTCCCAGACGGTTCAGCTGACCCTGGTCGACGGCTACGAGCCCGGCAACGGCCTGTTCTCGGTGCCCAGCGGGATCAGCCTGCCCCCGGCCAGCGCCGAGGCGCCGCTGGAGGTCGCGGCCCGGGCCCCGGGCGAGACTCCGCGACTCTACCAGATCACCGGCACCGCCTCGGGCCTGCTGACCGGCGTCCAGGCGTACAATCCCCTGTCCGGCGGCTTCGGCAGCATCATTACCGCGGAAGGGACCATCATTCCCGCTCCCGACGCCCCCCTGCCGGCCGGCTCGACGCTGGAGATTGTCCTGCTGACGCCGTCGCCGAACGTCGACAACCTGGCGAACCAGTACCTCAGTTTCGTCGCCGACCGGACCTCGAGGCTTTCTCAGGACCTCGTCACCTACTTCAACCGGCTGCCCATCCGCCTGCCTCGAATGCCCGGGGCGTACCACACGCCCCGGCCCGAGACGGCCATTCAGTTCTTGCTGGCCAACCAGATCGCCGGGCAGGGGCCGCAGTTGTTGCTCCAGCAACTTACCTCGCAACCCCTGCCGTCGGGCTCGGATGCCGCCGTGGAACTGTACCTGGCGACGATCGACACCATCGTCGAGAGCTCTCGGGAACAGATTCTCGAAGGAGTCCGCCTGCTCTTTGCCGGTCGGAGTGTGCTCGGCACCGGTCAGATCACGCCGGTGATCCCCGTTCAACCCTGACCAACCGCCCGGATCGCAAACGGAACCTCCTGACGGGAACGAAAAACGATCGGCGGGCGGAATCGGCCGATGGTTCGGCGTGATCCGACCCGCCGATCGTGATGGAGCATCCACTCCAGTCTCGGATCCAACGAGGGCTTACCGCGTTCCGAAGAACGGGAACCGGCGCCGGCGGTTCGGTTCGGCCGAGGCTGGAGCGACCGGCTCGGCCGGACTCTGCGTCCGGAGGGTCGTCTGCACCGCGTCGATGTAGACGCGTTCCAGCACCTCGGTCGGGGGAAGGATGAGCGTCATCCCCGGCTGCAATCCCTCGGGGGCCGGCGTGGTATGCCGGTTCACGGCCCAGAGCGCCGCATGCAGGGCCGGATTGCCGTAGTAGCGGTCGGCGATCGCCTGGAAATTCTCGCCAGGACCGACGACATGCTGCGCGATTCCCACCGCCGTGACCGAGGCGTCCCTGGCCGGGCTCGCCGCCGGAGCGGCCACCGGAGCGGCCGGCCCCGCGGATTGCGAGGAAACCTGGACCCGCGACGGGGCGGGACCTTGCATCGTGGGCGAAGGGGAATCCGGCTGCTTGCGCCGCTGAGCGATGCGGGAGAACATGGCCCGGGTCAGGTCCCCCGGTCGATACCCCCGTTCCGTCTCGTCCGCCGGGCTTGCCTCGGGGGTGGTCGGTGAGGGCGAGGGGTCCTTGGGCGTGTCGTGCGTCACCTTGGTCGGGGCCGAGCGGCGCGGATCCCACCACGGCCGGTCGTCTTGAGCCGGTTGTTCCGCCTCTGGCGGTTCGGTCGAAGCGTCCCGAGCCGCGGTCATCTGAGCCGCCTGGAGCATCTCGTCGACCGACGAGGGGGCGGCGCTCCCGAAATCGTTGCTGATCAGCTCACGCAGTCCCGAGGCCGCTCCGAGGGTTTGCTGAGACGATCGCCGCATCAGGACATCCGGATCGAGCAGAGTCGGCGCCAGGACGGGCATCTCGCACCCGGCCTCGACAAAGTAAGGTTGCCCCGGCATCGGCCCCGAGTTCGGCACGCCCGAGGGTCCCACGGGAGGACTGCCCGGGACCGGTTTGGGGAGGCCGCCGTCTCGGTTGATGATCCGAGGAGTGAGCAAGACCAGAAGCTCTTGCTTTCTTGCCTGCATTGTTCGGGTCCGGAACAAGGGGCCGACAAAGGGCAACCGGTTCAGGCCGAGGACCCCGTCTTCCCGGATCTCGTCGGTGTTGTCGATCAGGCCACCGATGACGATGGTCGCGCCATCAGGGGCCATGATGTTCGTGGTCAGCTCCGAGGTCGTGAGCTGAGGGATCCCGTTGGCGTCGATGAATCCGGAGCTTCGTTCCGGATGGATTTCCAGCCGAATCATCCCTTCCTGCGAGACAAAGGGACGAATCGACAGCAAGGTCCCGATCGGGATGAACTGGACCTGCTCCGAGGCGGTCGTCAGGTTCGTGAAGGTGGTCGCATAACCCAGTCGCTGACCGAGCTGGATTTCGGCCAGTTGCTTGTTCAACACCAGGAGCCGAGGGCTGGCAAGAATGTTGATCTTGTTGAGTGTTTCCAGGGCCCGAATGAACCCGGCCACACTGTTGCTGACAAAGCCGTATTTCAGGCCTTGATCGGCCAGGTAGGCCGGCAGCAACTGGCCGGGGCGATCGCCGAGATATGCTCCCAGCTGCGGAGGAGCCGGAGGAGATGCGGCGGCGGAGAGGACCTGAGCCGGGCTAAACCCGCCGGCCAGGTTAATGGCCGTTCCGCTTCCCGAAACGATCGCCTCGGTCGCCAGCTTGTCGACCACGGCAAAGTTCACCCCGAGCTCCTGGCCATCGCGTAACTCGACGCTGATAATCACCGCCTCGATGAGAACCTGTAACGGCTCGACGTCGAGTCGCGCGACGATTTCATCGATGACCTTGACATTCTCCGGGAAGTCTCGCACCACAACCATGTCGTGCATGGCGAAGGAATCGCCTCCGGTCGAACGGCCGCCACCGACCGGGCCGGGGAATCCCCCGCCTGCCATGTTCCCGCCGAGGGCCATGCCGCCGGCGGTTCCGCCGGCACCGGCGCCTCCCGGGCCGACCAGTCCACCACCACCGCCGACCAGCCCCACGCCTCCGGCACCGCCCACGATGCCGCCGGTCGATCCCCCAAAGGCTCCCGCTCCCCCTGCGCCCGTAATGCCCTGGGCGCTGGGAGGCGTCAAGGAAATGGTTCCCTGAGGGCTCAGGAAGGGGCTAATCATGGCGAAGATGTCAAACGCTCGAACATAATTGAGATGATAGACCCGAACGATCGGCTCGTTTTCTCGGAGACGCAAGTCCTCCGCCTCGGCCGCCGTGTAGACGAAGATCAGGTTCCCCTCGCGCCGTGCTTCCAGGTCGGCGATTCTCAGCAGAATGTCCAGCGCGCGATCAAACGTCACGTCTTCCAGCGTAATGCTGACCGAACCGCTGACCCCCTGAGACGGGATGATATTGACCCCGGCCTGAGCCGCCAGGAGTTCCAGCGCCTGACGAATGTCCTGGTTGTTCACCCGAAGCGAGAGCGTGGGTTGGTCCGCGTCGGGGAGCGCTTCCGGCAGTCCACCTCCCCCTCGTGGCTCCGTCCTCGGCACCCACTGGGGTTGCGGAGGATACTGCGGCGGAACTTGAAGGGGATACTGCGGTTGCGGCGGAATCGGCCCGACGTTTGACGGCGGATTCGGGAACCCCTCCGGCAAGGGGAGTTGCCCCGGGACAAACTGAACGGTCAGCTCCGACGTCACGGTGGCCGGCTCGGGACCGGGGGGGGGGGGGATGGGACCACCGGGCGCCGAATTCCCTTCGATCAGCGGCAGTTCCGGGGCGACCTCAGCCCCTTCGCTGGCGGTTGCAAAGGGGTCGGAGGTGATGGCCGCGGGCGAGGAGTCGGGCATCACAACGCCGGCGGGACGCGACGGTTCCTCACCGACCTGCTCGACGGATGGCACTTCGGGAGGCGAATCGGGCAGAGCCGGAATCTCCTCGGTCAAGGGATCGGCGGCGATCGGGCCAAGCTCCATCACGGGGATGGCGTCCTGATCCTGTTCCACCGCCTGAATGGTGCTCGCTTGCGAAGGTTCCAGAGCGGCCATCCCAAGCAGGAGAGTCGCGGCCATGCCGAGTCCTGCGAGGCCGAGCCGCCGGCCTCGACCCCTCGGTCGATTCGATTGATCCATTCGACACCATCCTCGGGGCAGCAAGAACACGATCAAGACCGTGCCCGGGCCGCATTCCTTGCAACCGGCCACGGTCGGCTCACCCCAAGAATCGGAAGCGTTTCGTGCGCACCTTGAGCAAGAGCGCGATTCGAACGGTCTTTCCGGTCAAAATGATCTTGACGCCCCGCGCAAAGCCTTCCCAGCCGTCAAACTCGACCGAGTCGGCCGTTGGCCAAGGCCCTTACCACCCGTGTCGAGGGCCGCGAGGGAGCCGATGTCCGAACCAGCGGCCCATCCCATGAACGGGACGCTGATCGGTCCAGGCACTGGGATACATGCCCAGGCCGTAGCCGGGGCTGCCCAGCATGCCATAGCCCCGAAACCCCGGCTGCAAGGCCGCGCCCCCGAGATTGATCAACGGACCTCGCCCGTAGGCGAAATCCTGATAGCCATACACCGAACTCTTGGTGTGGTAGGGTTTCGCGTACCAGGCTCCCTTGCCGTACCCCCTGCCGGCCAACCCTTCCGGCCCGTAGCCAATCGCCTCATGCCCGACCGGAGGATCGTAATCGGCCCGAGCTTCGCTCCAGGGGCTAATCCAGGCCAATGCGGCCACGATCCCGACGCCGAGCCAGGCGATCACCGACCTCATTTGCCGTTTCCATTCCGTTCGCATGGCGTGCTCCCTGCCTCGATTCGATCAATCGCGATGGGAAAGTCTACCATGCGAATCCAGGCTCCGAGGGGTCGGACGACTTGCCGAGCCTCCGGAAGCCCCGCGGTCTGCCCAGCATTTTCCGAACAATTGCATGCACGTGCAATTCTCCGAAGATGGCCCCGAGCGCGTTACGGGATGCGGAGGGCTCGACAGGTGTCCTCGTAGCTTCCTTCCAGGTCGAGCGGCACGGCCAGATCGGGGGCCAGCCAGAGGGGCAGGGTCGGCAACTCCTTGTCAAGTTCCAGCGGGTAGGCCCACGACTCAAGAATTCGGGCGTCGCCGCGCCGCATCCAGCGGCATGAGGCGGCCGAGATCACGGGGGGATCGTGCCCGAGCATGGGGTCGGCATGGCCGATCATCGCCAGCAGCTCGCCGTACAGGTTGACCGCCCGGGTCGTGACCACATCGACGATCGCCACACAAACGCCTTCGGCGAGCATCGCGGCGCACTGGATCACAAACGCCCGGCGATGTTCAGGACGGTCCTCGTTCGAGGGGCTCACGAACTCCACCGCCGCCACCAGCCGACGCCCCCGCCTGGTGTCGTAGACCCGCACCTCGTACTCGTCGGCCTTCGGCACGTCGGCCCTGATCGCCAGGGTCGGCTTCGGCGGTGCCCAGGTTGCGGTCATCGTTGCCGTGGCCGTCGCCGTCCCCCCCCCTTCGTCCGATCCGGCGAAGGGCTCCGGCTGTTCCTCAGGTCGATCGAAGGTCGCGACGTCCACCTCGATTGACGATCCCAGGTGAATATGAGGCGCGGCGAGATAGCCGTTCGGCAATCGAGCTGAGAGCGCCAGGACGATCATCGCGGGCCATTGACCGTGGACCCCGTCCCACGACATGAACTGATCCATCGGCGGACGGAAATGATCGCGGAGCGGCATGATGGAAATCCTCCCATCCTTCATTCTAGCGGATCGCGTCCCGCTGTCTGCCTGATGCCTTCCGGCATGCCACGCGTCCGGAGGGGCCGCGCCAATGGCCTGCACCCTTGCCTTTGAGCCATTCCGAGACTCTTTCCAGACCCGGTGGCCTCTGACATTCGGGAGGCGATTCGACCCGTTCGCGCTCCCTGGACTCCGGATCGACCACGCCAAAGGCTTGACGGACCGGGATGGGTCGGGAACGATCGGATATTGAGCAATCGTGTTTGATGAGGGTTCGGGTCGGGTGGGTCGATCTTCGATCCTTGAAGCCGGGGGAGTGTGCGGAATGCGCCTTGCTCTGATCGTCGCGGCGACCCTGTTGTATGGCCCAGTGGCGATCGGCCAGCCGGATGCCCCACCGGCGTTCGAATTCGATCAATCGGTGGCCCCAATCCTGGCCGCGCGATGCCTCGACTGCCATTCCGGCCCGGATCCGAAAGGCGGGCTTGATCTGTCACGCCAGGCAGGAGCCCTCAAGGGGGGCCACGGCGGCGCGGCGGTCACGCCGGGGAACCTCGATGAGAGCCTCCTCTGGATCGCGGTTGAGGACGGTCTCATGCCGCCGGACCACCCCTTGCCGGAGGACGAGGCTGAGCAGCTTCGTTCCTGGATTGAACGCGGAGCGCCGTGGGGCTCGGACCCGATTGACCCCTTCGCCGCCTCGACCGATCGCAGGGCCGGGCGCGACTGGTGGTCGCTGGCACCGCTCCGACGACCGGATCTCCCGGGGTTGGCGCTCGCGGAGGAGTCAACGCCGATCGATGTGATGATTCGCCACCGCCTTGACCAGCAAGGGCTTCAACCGCTCGGAATGGCGGATCGTCGTACGCTCATTCGTCGGGTGACCTTTGATCTGACCGGCCTGCCTCCCGATCCGGACGCGGTCGAAGCGTTCGTGGCCGACGACCGGCCCGACGCCTACGAGCGGCTGGTCGATCGTCTGCTGGCGTCTCCGCAGTACGGGGTCCGATGGGCCCGAGCCTGGCTCGACCTGGCCCGCTTTGGCGAGAGCAACGGCTTCGAACACGACGAATTCCGGCCCGACGCCTGGCGCTACCGCGACTGGGTCGTGCAAGCGCTCAACGCCGACATGCCGTATGACACCTTCGCCCGCCTCCAGATCGCCGGCGACCTGCTGGCCCCCGACGATCCGAGCGCGATCGAGGCGACCGGCTTCCTGGTGGCCGGTTCCTACGACTCCGTCGGCCAGGGGCAGCAGAGCGAGGCCATGCGGAAGGTGGTGCGTCAGGACGAGCTGGAAGACCTGGTCAGCACCGTCTCGCAGACCTTCCTCGGCCTCACGGTCCACTGCGCCCGCTGCCACGACCACAAGTTCGACCCGATTCCCCAGACGGATTACTACCGGATGGCCGCGGCGCTCGACGGGGTCCGCCACGGGGTGCGCGACCTCTCGGCGATCGACCCGGACACCCTGGCGGCCCGTCGCCGATTCGCGGCACTTTCCGATCGCCTGCGCGCCCTCGAGCAGCCCGTGCGCGAACAGTTGCGCACGCGATGCAGTCCGGAATCCCTCAATGCGGTTCCGATCCCCACGCTTCGATGGGAGTTCGATCGCGGCCCGACCGACCTCCAGGGCGGTCTGCCCGGCACGCTTCGAGGCGGTGCGCGCCTCGACCCCGAGAGCCTGATCGTCGATGGCTCCTCGGGGTTTCTCGCCTCGGCGCCGTTGACGGAGGATCTCGGAGTCAAAACGCTGGAAGCCTGGGTCCGGCTCGATGACCTCACCCAGCGCGGCGGCGGGGTGGTGAGCGTGCAGACGCTCGACGGCCAGACGTTCGATGCCATCGTCTTCGGTGAACAGGAGGCGGGGCACTGGATGGCCGGCAGCGATGGCTTTTCCCGGACGAAATCGTTCCAGGGGCCTCCCGAAGACGAGGCCGACCGCCGCTTCGTTCACCTCGCCCTCGTCTACGAGGCCGATGGCACGATCACCGCCTATCGCGACGGCCAACCGTATGGCTCTCCCTACCGATCGGCCGGTTTGAAGACGTTCGAGGCCGGCCAGGCCCAGGTCGTCTTCGGCCTGCGGCACGGCGAACCGGGGGGGAACCGGATGCTCGCCGGCCGGATCGCCCGGGCCGCGGTCCATGATCGGGCCCTGACCGCCGAGGACGTCGCCGCCTCGTTTCAACACGGGGCCCCGATCGACCCGCAGGCAATCGCCGAGGCTCTGCCCGCCGACCTTCGCCGTGATCGTGACCGCCTCCTGGCCGAACGGGACCGGGTCCAGGATCGACTCGCGTCGACGCGCACCGCCTACGCGGTTTCGCCCCGAGAGCCGGGGACCTCGCATCGCTTGATCCGGGGTGATCCCGCGACCCCGGCCGAGGTGGTTGCTCCCGGTGGTCTTTCGGCAATCGATGCCACGATCCCCAGCGCGTTCGGGCTCGATCCTGAGGCTCCCGATGCGGAGCGCAGGACCCGCCTGGCCGCCTGGATCAGCCACCCGGAGAACCCCCTGTTTGCCCGGGTGATCGTCAACCGGATCTGGCAAGCATCCTTTGGCACTGGGCTGGTCGCGACTCCCAGCGATTTCGGCTTCAACGGGGGCGATCCCTCGCATCCTGACGTGCTCGACTGGCTCGCGCGTGATCTGATCGAGCACCACTGGAGCCTCAAGCACCTGCACCGCCGCATCCTCACGTCCTCCGCCTACCGGCGGTCGTCGCGCTTCGACCCCGAATCGGCTCAAATCGATGCCGACAACCGCCTCCTCTGGCGCAACCCTCCGAAGCGGCTGGACGCCGAGATGGTCCGCGATGCGATGCTCGCCGTCGCCGGAGCGCTCGATCCGGCGATCGGTGGTCCGGGGTTCCGCGATTTCGCGATCGTCCGGGCCGAAGGGACGATTACCACCCATTACCAGCCGACCGATCCGACCGGGCCGGGCTCGCAGCGCCGGACCCTGTTCCGCACCTGGGCGCGGGGGGGACGCAGCAGTTTCCTCGACGCCCTCGACTGCCCCGACCCCTCGACGACTGCCCCGGTCCGCACCGTGACCAACACGCCGCTGCAGGCTTTGGCGATGCTGAACAACGCCATGGTCCTGGACCTGTCCGCGCGCTTCGCCGATCGCCTGGAGTCCGAGGCGGGGCCGGGCCTCGAGGCCCGGATCGACCGGGCCTACCTGCTCGCCCTCGGCCGCGGTCCTTCTAAGGCCGAACGATCCCGAGCGGTCCAGGTCGCCAGGGACCACGGCCTGGCCACCGTTTGCCGGGCCCTGTTCAACAGCAACGAATTCCTGTTCATCGATTGACTCATTCCTCGATTCGTCGGCAGATCGCCGGGGCAGGCAAGATGGACCGTCGCGACTTCCTCAACTGGGCCCGCAATGGCCTGGCCTCCGCGGCCTCGGCCTCGCTCCTGCTCCGCGATGGGGCGCTCCGGGCCGGGACGCCGGACGAGCCCGGCGCGTCCGGGGTGATCCCCCCGCATTTCTCCCCCCGGGCGAGCCGGGCCATCCACATTTGCCTCTGCGGGGCAATGAGTCATGTCGACTCGTTTGACCACAAACCGGAGCTGATCCGCGCGCACGGCCAGTCCCTCGTCTCCGACGAGCGTCCCGACGTCTTCTTCGGGCAGGTCGGCCGCCTGCGGGCGCCGGACTGGACGTTCCGGCCGCGTGGTCAGAGCGGACTCATGATCTCCGAGCTCTTCCCCGAACTCGCCGAGCTGGCCGACGAGCTGACGATCATCCGTTCGATGTATGCCGAAACGTCGAACCACACCCCCGCCATGTTCCAGGAGAACAGCGGATTTCGGCTCAACGGCTTCCCCGCGCTCGGCTCGTGGCTCTCCTACGGGCTCGGGTCCGAGGCCGACGACCTGCCCGCGTTTGTCGTCATCCCCGACGCCCGGGAACTGCCCGCCGGCGGCGCGATCCACTGGTCCAACGGCTTCCTGCCGGCCCAGCACCAAGGGGTGATGATCCGCTCCGAAGGGGCACCGATTGAGGATCTCTTTCCTGATCGCCCCGTGGATCCCGGCGCCGAGGCCGCCTCCCGATCCCTCCTCGAGGCCATGAACCGCGACCACCTTGCCTCCCGATCCGGTGATGACGCCTTCGCCGCGCGGATCCAGGCCTACGAGCTGGCCGCCCGCATGCAAGCCGCCGTCCCCGAGGTCGCAAGCCTCGCGGCCGAAGGTCCCGAGACCCTGGCCCTCTACGGCATCGACCGCCCCGAATCGGCCCCGTTTGGCCGCTCCTGCCTGCTCGCCCGACGACTCCTGGAACGCGGCGTTCGGTTTGTGCAGCTTTTCTCCGGCGGTACCTTCGGCAGCCCCCGCCGCAACTGGGATGGTCACGAAGACGTTCGCCAGAACCACGGCCAGGAAGCCGCGCGGATCGATCGGCCCGTCGCCGGCTTGCTCCGCGACCTCCGCCGCCGCGGCCTGCTCGACGACACGATCGTCCTGTTCACGACCGAGTTCGGCCGCACCCCCTTCACCCAGTCCGCCGCCGATGTCGTCGGCACCGGCCGCGATCACAACCAGTACGGCTTCTCCGTCTGGCTCGCCGGCGCCGGGCTGAAGCCCGGCATCGCCTACGGATCGACCGACGAACTCGGCTGGAAGGCCGTCGAGTCCCCCGTCCACTGGAACGACTTTCACGCCACCGTGCTGCACCTGCTCGGGCTCGACCACGAACGCTTGACCTTCTATCACAACGGCATTCAGCGCCGTCTGACCAACGTCCACGGTCGGGTCCTCCGCGACCTTCTGGCGTGAACGCTCACACCATTGTTTAAGACGAGCCATTCTCCCTCGAACTCCTTCTGATCGCCCCAGAAGGAACCTCGGCAGATCGGATGCGCAGGGAGGTCCGCCTCATCCGGGTGAGAGGGGTGTCACATTTGACCAGTCATCCTCGTTTTCCCTGAAACCCTGCGTCCCTGATCCTGGTTCTCAGACGGTACGACTCTTGGACCAGGCACGCTTTGCAACCGTTTGGTTTTGAATCACTTGTGACGACTTGCTCGAAGGATTCGCTCCGCTGACCTTGATTCGCATCGCCGCATCACAAGGGGAAGAATCGAGCGTTTTCGCACTCCAGCGTGAACGATTCACGCAGTCCGCCTGTTCGGTTTGACCTCGGCCAAAGCAAACGGCCGGTCCCTGATGAAGCTGGACAATCCCGGTTCGTGTGATTTGCAAGTGCATGCCATCCGCCTTCTGTTCTGAGTGTTGAGGATCATGAAGACGAACGAGAATCAGGCAACCTGCTCTCAGGCAGAAATCCACCCATTGCGGCTTGGGCAGACGATCGCAACACAGCATTCGAGAACCCGAACAGTCGTGACACGGTCACCCGAGCAAACCGAGCCCGCTCCGCTTTCGTTCGTCCAAGAGCGCCTCTGGCTTCTTGAGCAACTTTCGATCCCACCAACCACCTTTCAGAAGACGCGAGTGCTCCGAATCGTCGGACCACTCGATGCGAACCGACTTCGTGGTGCCTGGCTCGAACTGCTTCGACGTCACGAGGTGCTCCGGTCACGGATCCAAACCGTGGAGGGAGTCCCCGGTGCCGTCGTGGTTGACGTCGATGACTGCCCCTCGCTCAGTGTTCATGATCAGAGCGGTTGGCCCGACGCGGGCCCTGAGGCTGATCGCCTGATCATGGAACAGGCGCGCCATCCGTTCGATCTGGCGGCGGAATTGCCCATCCGGGCCACGCTCATCCGCGTCTCCAGCGAAGACCACCTTCTTGTCCTGTCCTTCCACCGAATCGCGGTGGATCCCTTCTCTGAAGACCTCATCTTGCGGGACCTTGGGACCCGTTATCGCGCTCTCGACGACGCCCAAGCGCTCTGCGGCTTCACCTCGTTCCCACGGCAATACCGCGCCTATGCCACCTGGCAACGGTCTCCGGCTCAGGAGGAGACGCGGCGGCGAGCCCTTGCGTTTTGGACCAACCACCTGGCGAATGCGCCTGATCCGCTCGAACTGCCGTTCGACCGGCCCCGACAGGTTGATCCGGGAACGACCACGGCTCGGCTCGCGTGGTCGCTCGCTGGGTCAAGGCTCAATGACCTGCGAGCGCTTGGCGATGCGGAAGGAGTTCCGATCGCCACCGTGATCCTGGCGGGGTTTGAGATCCTCCTGGCTCGGATGGCGGGGAGCGAGGAGCTGGTTGTCGGCTACCCTGACGATGGGCGTCAGCATCCGGATCTGCAGGACCTGGTCGGACCGGTGACCAACGTGCTTCCGCTCCGTGCCAATCTCTCCGGCAGCCCGACCTTTCGGGAACTCGTGGCCAGGAATCACGGCTGGATTCACGAAGCACGGGCCCATCACCTGCTTCCCTCGGAAATCCTCGTCGAAACGATTCGGCCGGTACGATCGCCAGCCCATCATTCCCTCGTTTCGGTTCAATTTGCGGTCGAACCCCAGAGCGATCTTGAGCCGTCCTGGTCGGGATTCTCCCTGGTTCAACGCGAGATTCAATCAAGTCCGACCGGGCTCGAACTGAGTTTGAAGCTGACCGACGCCGGTGACACTCTGTTGGGTGTTCTCGAGTACGACACCGGCCTGTTCGATCCCGAAACCGCGGATCGCGTTCTCGGTCGGCTCCAGATCATCCTCGATGGCGCCGTGGCCGATCCCGATCAGACCATCGATCGCCTCCCAATTTTAAGCAAATCCGAATTGGATCGTGTGGTCCATGAATGGAACGCCACGCAGCGTGACCTCCCCATCGAAACCACCCTCCATCACCTGATCGAGGACCAGGTCCAAAAGACCCCGACTCAGGTGGCGGTGCTGTTCCCTGATGTGGACGACGACGGTGGGGTCATTCCCGCCGCACTGACCTTCGCGGAATTAAACCAACGAGCGAACCGCCTGGCGCATCACCTGCGATCGCTCGGGGTCGGCGCGGAAACCACAGTCGCGGTGGTCGCGGAACGGTCTCCTGAACTGGTGATCGCCTTGCTCGGGGTCCTCAAGGCGGGAGCGGCCTATCTTCCGCTCGACCCGTCCGCTCCCGCGTCCTACCTCAAAGGGTTACTGGACGATGCTCAGCCGAACGCCATCGTCACGCAACCGTCCTTGATGGAAACCGTGATGACCCTGGGTCAACCTGCTCCGCTTGTGGAGTTGAGGTTTCCTGACATCGAACCACCGGGATCCGACGAGAACCCCGAGCCGATCAACACCCCGAATCATGCAGCGTATCTGATTTACACCTCGGGCTCGACCGGCCTTCCCAAGGGTGTGATCAACGAGCACCGGGCCATCTGCAACCGATTGCTCTGGGGCCAGCTCACGTTCCCGATTGGCCCGGGAGACCGGGTCCTGCAAAAGACACCGTACACCTTCGATGTCTCGGTCTGGGAGTTCTTTTGGCCCTTGATGACCGGCGCCTGTCTGGTCCTCGCTCGGCCGGATGGACATCGCGATCCCTCTTACATTGCTCGACTCATCACGCGAGCCCAGGTCACGCACTGCCACTTCGTCCCCTCCATGTTGGGTCCCTTCCTGGACGATCCCGGCGCCCCAGGCTGTCTCTCAACACTCCGCCACGTCTTTTCGAGTGGTGAGGCCCTCACGGCGGACCTCCGCGATCGGTTCTTCGAGCGGCTTGGCTCCAGCGTGGAGCTGCACAATCTCTACGGGCCAACCGAAGCCGCGGTGGAAGTGACCTACCACCATTGCCATCCTGACGACCGCCCAGGACCCGTTCCGATTGGCCGACCCATCGCCAACGCACGGACGTACATTCTCGACCCCCACGGGCAACCGCAACCGATTGGCGTGGCGGGGGAGCTGTTTCTGGGGGGACTCTGCGTCGCCCGGGGATACCTCAATCGTCCTGAGCTGACCATCGAACGATTCCTCGTCGATCCCTTCGAACCGGCAGCCAACGCGCGGCTCTATCGCACGGGCGATCGGGCCCGCTGGTTACCGGATGGATCGATTGAGTACCTGGGTCGTCTCGATCATCAAATGAAGATCCGAGGCGTTCGTATTGAGCCCGGTGAAGTTGAGGCCGCACTGCGTCGCCATCCGGACGTGTCGGAGGCGGCGGTCGTGGCCTATGAGGATTCGGTCGCTGGTTCCTGGCTTGCGGCCTACCTGGTTGCTCCGCCTGGAACGCTCCCCCCGTCTGCCGCGGTTCTTCGCCGTTTTCTTTCCGAGGAACTCCCAGAGGCGGCGATTCCCTCCGCCTACGTCCCCCTCGAAGCCCTTCCGTTGACGACCAGCGGAAAGCTCAACCGCAAGGCATTGCCATCGGTGCAACGCGGCTCGTTTGGAGGGACCACCGAGACCCCCCCGCCTCGCGATCCCGTGGAAACCGCTTTGGCCGATTGCTGGTCCGACATCCTGGGTGTTGAGGCCATCGGCCTCGGGGACGATTTCTTCGAGATGGGCGGCCACTCCCTGGCTGCCGCGCGCGTCATGGCTCGCATTCGTCTCATCTTCGGCGTCGAGTTGCCCATCCGGGCCCTGTTCGAAAACCCAACGCTCGCCGCCCTGGCGCGTCGTGTCTCCGTTGCGCTGAGGGACTCAATAAGTGTGGGCGAGTCGGTTGCAGCCGCCGGCCCCCTTCGACGAGCCCAGGGATCGCCGACGCCCGTTTCGCCTTCGCAATGGCGTCTCTGGTTTCTGGACCAAATCTCCCCCGGCCTCCCAAGTTACAATCTCAGCTCGGCCGAACGGCTCACTGGTCCCCTCGACGAGCCCGCCTTGAGCCGGTCCCTGGGTGAGGTCGTGCGTCGCCACGAGGCCCTTCGGACGGTCTTCCGCCTCGATGCGGACACGAACCCGATTCCCGTGGTGCTGCCTGACAATCAGCCCTCGTGGCCCTTACCGATCGAGGATCTGTCATCGGTTCCCGACCACGAGCGTAGGTCGGTGCTCACGAAGCGGCTGAACACAGAGGGAGAGGTTCCCTTTGATCTGAGTGTCGGCCCTTTGTTCCGAGCCCGGCTTGTTCGACTCGGCCCGGAAGACCACGTCCTGCAATTGACCGTTCACCATATCGCCTGTGACGGCTGGTCACTGGGATTGATTTGGCGAGACATCGCCGCCTGTTATCACAACCAGACCACCGGACAGTTCGCACCATTGCCCGAACTCGCCGTGACCTTCGGTGACTTCGCGGCCTGGCAAGCCGGTCGGCTCGAGGGTGACGCCTTTCGCAACCGAATGGATTCCTGGATTGACCAACTTGAGGATCTTCCGACCGTCCTGGAATTGCCCACCGATCGACCACGACCCTCCGTGGCTTCCATGAAAGGAGGCCACGTTCCCATCGAGGTCCCTGGAGCGGTTGCCCAAGGACTGACGAACCTCGCCCGGTCTGAAGGGGCCTCGCTGTTCATGGTCCTCCTGGCCGCCTTTGCTGCACTCCTGCGTCGCTACTCCGGCCAAACCGATCTCGCAATCGGCTCTCCAGGAGCCGGTCGACCACACCCTGATCTCGACGAGGTCGTGGGGTGTTTTGTCAACTTGCTCGTCATGCGGGTCAAGCTTCCTGGAGATCCAACGTTTCGCGAGCTGGTCCGCGAAGCCCGGGAAACCACCTTGGAGACAATGGCGCACCAGGACATTCCGTTCGAACGCATCGTTGAATCGTTAAACCCACGTCGTGATCCAGGCCAGCACCCCCTGATCCAGGCCGTCTTCACCGTGCAGGATTATCCCCGTCCAGCCCTCGGCTGGGGGACGCTTCACGCTTCGACAGTTGAATTTGAGCTCGATGTTGCAAAATTCGATCTCACCTTGATGATGACCGTCCACCGGGGCACGATTCGCGGCCAGCTTGGGTATAACGCGGAGATCTTTGATGGCAACACGGCTTCCCGGCTGGTCGACCACTTCCAGATCCTGCTCCGTGACGCGGTCGCGCAACCCGACCAACCGCTTTCCGCGTGTTCGTTCTTGACCGACCAGGAACGCCGGCAACTGGCCTCCTGGAATGAGACCACGACCGATTACCCTCGAGAGCGATCGCTCGTCGAACTCTTTCATGAGCAGGTCGCAGCCCGCCCCAACTTCCCCGCCATCGAGGATGGTGACCGCATCCTCTCCTACCGAGAACTGCGGGCTCACGCCGACCGCCTGGCCACCCGACTTCGAGCTGCCGGCGTATCGGTCGGCGATAAGGTTGGTCTCTTGATCGATCGGTCGGCCGACGCGGTGATCGCCTTGCTCGCGGTGCTCAAAACGGGGGCCACGTACGTCCCCGTGGCGCCCGACACCCCCGCGCGGCGTCTGGAGTATCTGTTCCGCGATTCTGCTGCTTCCGTGGTTCTTGTGCGTCAGGGTGAAACCGATCGCGTTCCCCAGACGTTCACGGGAAGCGTGATCGAACTGGGCAACGCCCCCTGCGAGCTCGACGCACTGGAGGTCGTTGATCCACCTGTCGACGCCAGTGCCCCGGCTTACCTCATCTACACCTCGGGTTCGACCGGACTCCCCAAGGGCGTCCTCGTTCCGCACCGTGCCGTTGTCCGCCTGGTCGTCGGAACCGACTATGCCGCACTTGATGCCTCTGATCGGGTTGCGCTGGCTTCAACCCTGGCCTTCGATGCCTCGACCTTCGAAGTCTGGGGAGCCTTGCTCCACGGCGGCACCCTCGTGGTCATCGCTCGGGAGACGCTTGTCAACCCTGCGGCCCTTCGCAACCTTCTGGTCTCGAAGCGGATCACAACCCTCTTCCTGACCACCGCGTTGTTTCACCAGATCGCCCAAAGTCAGCCCTCGACCTTCGGATCGCTTCGTCATCTCCTCGTCGGCGGGGAGGAGCTTGATCCCGCCGCAGCTCGGGCGGTTCTCCAGTCATCTCAGCCTCCCTGCCGCCTGCTCAATGTTTACGGACCCACGGAATCAACCACCTTTGCCACCTGGCACCCGGTCCAGGTGGACGAGGTGGCCGAAGGGGTCCACTCCGTACCCATCGGCCGACCGATCGCGAATACAACGGCCTACGTGCTCGACGAGCATCACCGTCCGCTCCCCGTCGGTCTCCCAGGAGAACTTTGGCTCGGAGGTGACGGACTTGCGCTCGGCTACCATCATGCGCCGGAACTGACGGCTCAGCGGTTCGTCCCCAACCCGTTCGGAGACGGTTCCGAACCCCGACTCTACCGCACGGGGGATCGCGTTCGCCGCCTCCCGGACGGAACTCTCGTCTTCCTCGGCCGACTCGACAACCAGATCAAGCTACGGGGATTCCGTGTCGAACCTGGGGAGATCGAGGCTGCGTTGCGACGCCATCCCGGTGTGCTCGACGCGGCGGTCGTTCCTCAACCCGACGGCTCGGGGGGAATGCGCCTGGTCGCCTTCGTGGTGCTTGACGGCTCGGACGGAACGGCCGATCGTCTGCGCCCAGCGCTGCGAGACGAACTGCCTGAATTCCTCGTGCCATCGCTCGTCGTCGCGGTCGAGGCGTTGCCGATGACTTCCAGCGGCAAGATCGATCGCCTCGCCCTGATCAGTCGGAAGCTGGACGATCCCGAACCCACCGGTGCGCCCTCGGAAGCGCTGACCGAGGATGAGCAAACGCTCCTGCGTCTCTGGCAGGAGGTCCTCCCCAATCGTGCCATCGGACCTGACGACGATTTCTTCGACCTCGGCGGCCACTCCTTGCTCGCCACGCGGCTGTTCGCCCGGATCGAGGACGAGTTCGGAATCCGCCCTCCTCTGACCACGCTCCTCGCTCAGTCAACCGTGCGTCGGTTCGCCGCAACCCTCCGGAAAACGATCCCCTCCTGCTCTCCCTCGCGGCTTGTCGCGATCACGCCCGTCGACGGAGCCCAGCTTCCCCCCTTCGTTTGCTTTCCAGGAGGCTTCGGCCGAGACGGCATGCTCCTCGGGCACGGCCTCTCTTTGGCATCCCTTGCCCGGCGTCTGGGACCAGATGCCCCCTTCTTGAGTGTGACCCTGGGCCAGGTTCCGTCGGGACAAACCTTCGCCGCACTGATCCCTGCCCTTGCCGAGCAGTTCCTCGACGACCTGAAAACCGTCCTCCCTGAGGGGCCATACTATCTGGGCGGATACTCCCTGGGAGGTCTGTTGGCGCTGGAGGTGGCACGGCGCCTCATCGCGGAGGGACATTCCATGGGGATGCTTGCGCTGATCGACGTGTTTGGGCCGAATTATCCCAAACGGCGCAGTCGACGGGAGTGGATCGGAGCCCACCTGAAAAACCTGCGGAACCGCTCCACGACGGATCGATTCAAGTATTTCTCCGAGAAAATTCAGAGCAAGATCCGCCCCGGAACCAGGCTCAAAACCACCCCGCACTCCCCTGAGCCTCGTGACGAGATTCTCTGGAACTCGTTCGAGGCTTACCTCCAAGGTCTCGAGCCCTACCCCGGTCGGATTGTCCTGTTCCGCGCAGCGACCCAACCCCAGAAGGCCCGCGTCTCCCACGAGGATGCGACCAACGGATGGGGAGCCATCGCAAACGGAGGTGTTGAGGTGATTGAATGCCCTGGAAACCACCTCACAATGCTCCAGCCACCTCATCTGGGGTTTCTGGCCACAGCCCTCAGAGAAGCCCTCAGAAACCACAGCCAATGACAAGCACCTTGCTAAGCAATTTCCAAATCTCGAGATGTCACCCGTTGTGCGCGTAACCGGAAGGGTTCGCCTCCGGTCGCCACGGCGAGCGCCACAAGATACTCCGGAGCCACTTCGACCAAGGCGAACCGCCATGCCGCCGGATCATCTTCAAACCCAGGTGCGAACCAAATCCGGATCGGATCATCGGCCCTGGAATTGTCCTCGATCGTGATTGCAAAGGTTTGAAGGGGCCGAGTCAGCCCCACCCCCATAGCTTTGAGATAACTCTCCTTCAAGGTCCAAAGCATCATGAAGCGGGCCGCCTGGTCCTGGTCTGGAAGCGCCTTCAACGCAGCGAGCTCGGAAGGGGCAAAGTACCGATCCGCGATCACGAGATTCTCGGCTCCCTGATCCCATCGCTCGACATCGACCCCAAGCAACTCGTACGTGCGGCTCACCGCACAAACAATCATCCCTCTCGTTCTCGAAAGGTTGAAGTACAGCGGAGGAACAACGGACGGTTCCGCAAGTTTGGGCTTGCCGTAACGTCCGGTCGCAAATTGCCAGTCTGAGGGGGCAATGGCCTCGTAACGAGACAGCACCGCCCGAACCAAGATCCGAGTCGCGAGAAATGTCCGCTGGTCTCGAATCACGCGAAACCGCTGAGCTTTCAGCAATTCATCGCGTGAAATCCACCCTTCGAATTGAGACAGATCTTCAAATTCACACCATTCGCGTTGTGGGAACACCCAGAGATCGACCCCACCCGGACCGAGGGCCTGAACACCCAACTTCTCCACAGAATCAAGTTCACAAAGGGTTTTGATCAATTTTGCACTCGCAATTTCAACAACAATCGCTCCTTGATCGCCCATAAACCTATTGAATGAAAACCATTTTCCGAGTTTTCACGTCTCTTGAAATCTCAAAACCACCTCGATGATCTGTGTTGCGACTGCCCCCCGGAAGACCGGCTTCCAGCCCACAAAATGACTCAGGAGGAAGGGAATGCGTTGCGTTGCAATTCCTTCCTCATCGCCTCGAATAAAAAACCTTACGATTGGGCAAAGGTTGATGCAGGGGAAACCTGATAGCAGACCGCCAGGTGGGGTGTCTCGGATCGTTCGCCACCGTCACCGAGGGACCGGACACAGGACTCGACCAGACCGGTGGTCAGCAGCGTTCGCTCAATGGGATATGGGGATTTCCCCGTCAGGAACGTTTCCTCAGCCTGGGACATCAGAGCGGCCGAGTAGACGACGTTGGGGTTCGGCGGCAGGTGGAAGAGGGTCGAGAGGGGCTCGGAGGCTCCCTTCAGTCGCGCGGCGAAGGTGAAGTCGCCGACCAGGCCGTTCATCAGGAGCATGGTGGCTCGGGTGCCGTCGCGGTACTCGATCCGGTAGGCCACCGGATCCTGGACCCAGGCCTGGATCTGCTCGGGGGTGGGATAGCGGTGGCTGAAGGTGTCGGGCTGGGCCAGGGTGTGGCTGCGCGACAGGCAGGCTTCGAATAAGCGGGGGTCCCAGCCTCCCGAGGCCCAGTCCCCCGTCCGCATGGCATTCCAGACCGCCTGGCCGCGCAGGCCCTGCACCGCGGCCACGCCGGTCTCGCCGCCACGCCGGCGTTCGGCCATGCACTGGATCGTCTCCAGGGCATGGAAGTCGTAACTGTCCACCCCGCCCATCGCGACGCAGAGCATCTCCTCGACCTCGGCGCCGTAGGGCAGGTCGATTGAGGGCATCCGCCAGGTCACCGGCAGCGACGAGCCGGCGAGGAAGGGGAAGTCGAGCTCTCGGGAGAGGCCCACCATCTCCTGGGCCCAATCCCAGCGCCACGAGAGGTGCTTGTCATTGAAGACCGGCACCGACCGGCCCTCCTGGCGGAAGACATCGGTGACCGCCTTGAAGAATTCGTAGCGCGGGTACTGGGTCTGGCCGTACGCGTTGCGGGGGTAGTTGCCGTGCTCGCCGATGATCAGCACGGCGTCGACGGCCAGCTCATCTCCCCCGGCGCGCAGCGTTTCGGCAATGGTCGGGAAGATGGGAAAGCCGAATTCCTCGGAGCGTTGACGGCTGAGATCGTTCTCCGGAAACTGATCGACATACACCGAAACGACATCGAGGGGAGGCCGGTGCCAGCGACCGGCGATCGGATAGCCGTGGAGAAACCGCTCGGCCATGTGCCAGGCATGCGAATGATAGCGCCACTCGGTCGTGACCACCGCCATCCGCTTGCGGGCGGCAGCGCCGTCTTGATCCTGCGCCCCGACTCGGCCGACACGCGCCCCGAGCATCGGACCCGCACTCATCGCCCCCAGAAAGGTTCGTCGCGTCAGCATGTCGTCTCCCACGTCACGGAGAAAGCCCCAAGGCATCGCAAGGTGCAAAGGAAGGAACAACGCCCCATCAAGCCTGACCAGATGATCGGTCCTCGTCCGATTCCGACGGTGTGTGATGCGTTACCGGCTGGAACGAATCGCCTTGCAAGGCGTAGCCGACAAGATACTTCTCAATCTCGACCACGGTATAGAGCGCGATGCCGAACCCTCCGATGATCAGCCAGACATCCCACGGCAGCGGCGCGGTACCGAAGAGCTGATTCATCGGGGGAGCGTGGGCAAACAGAACCTGCAAGGCAAGCATGCCAAGTGCTCCGCCAAGGGCCGCCTTGTTGGCGAAGACACCGATCTGAACCATCGACCGGGTCAGGGATCGGCAGTTGAACAGATAGAACAGCTCTCCGATCACAAAGACGCTTGCCGTGACGGTCTGGGCCTCGGCCAGAGACGCTCCCCGGAACTCGATCATCCACTCGAAGAGGCCGAAGGCACCAAGCAGCAGCAGGACACTCACAAAGGCGATCCGTTTGAGCAGGTTCGCGTTGAGGATCGAGCTTTGCGGGTCGCGGGGCGGGCGGTCCATGATCCCGTGCTCCTTGGGCTCGAAGGCCAGCATCATCCCCAGCATGATGGCGGTGGTCATGTTGACCCAGAGGATCTGCACGGGGGAGATGGGCAACTGGGTGCTGAGCAGCACCGCCGCCATGATCACCAGTCCCTCGCCGCCGTTGGTCGGCAGGGTCCAGACGATGAACTTGGTGAGGTTGTCGAAAACCCCCCGACCCTCCTCAACCGCGGCCTCGATCGACGCAAAGTTGTCGTCGGTCAGCACCATGTCCGAGGATTCTCGGGCGACGTCCGTGCCCGCCTGGCCCATGGCCACGCCAATATCGGCCTGCTTCAGGGCGGGGGCATCATTCACACCGTCGCCGGTCATGGCCACGACATGCCCTCGGGCCTGGAGCGCTCGGACCAGGCGAAGTTTTTGCTCAGGAGCGACCCGGGCAAAGACGGCCGTTTCATCGGCCGCGTCGATGAGTTCCTCATCGGTGTAGCGGACGAGTTCCTGGCCCGTGATCGCTCTGGGCAGTTCGGTCGATTCGGTCGAGGACGAGGTCGAGGACGAGGTCCCCTGCTCCAGTCCGAGCTGCCCGGCAATGGCCGAGGCGGTCAGGGCGTGGTCGCCGGTGATCATCTTGACCCGCACCCCGGCACGTTGACAGATCCGGATCGCCGCCAGGGCTTCCGGTCGGGGTGGGTCGATCATGGCCTGAAGCCCGAGGAAGGTCAGACCCGATCGCAGATCCTCATGCTCGATGCCCGAGGTCTCGGTGGGCAACTCCTTGCGCGCAAAGGCCAGGACGCGGAGCCCGCGAGCGGCCAGGTCGGCCACCTGGGCATGGATCGCGTCCGGGTTCAAGGGATGCGGGTGCGCGGTCGCATCCATCACCGAGTCACACCGCTGCACGATCGCCTCGACCGAACCCTTCGCGTAGACCACGCGGGGTCGGTCAAGGCCCTGATCGTGCAGGGTCGCCATGTACTGATGATCGGATTCGAAGGGGATGGAGTCGACGCGGGGGTTTTCCTCGTGCAACACCTCCGGCTGGAGACCGGCCTTGGCGGCCACGACCAGGAGCGCGCCCTCGGTCGGATCCCCCTGAATGTCCCATCCGTGTTCCTTCTGAACCCGTTGCGAGTCGTTACACAGAGCGCCGGCGCGCACGCATTCCAGCAAGGCGACCCGTCGGTGCAGGTCGTTGACCGACAGGTGCATGACCTTCGAAGCAGGGTCGGTCATGTCTTGCCCGTCCGACGGCTCGCCAACCGTCGCCTGGATGACTCCTTCGGGCTCGTAGCCGACCCCCGTGACCGGGAAGTGTTCCGAGGCGGCCACGATCGCGGTGACGGTCATCTGGTTCTGGGTCAAGGTGCCGGTCTTGTCCGAGCAAATGACCGTCGTGCTTCCCAGGGTCTCGACCGCCGGGAGTTTGCGAATGATGGCCCGCCGCTGGGCCATCCGGCCGACGCCGATCGCCAGGATGATCGTGACGGCCGCCGGAAGCCCCTCGGGAATCGCCGCCACCGCCAGGGCCACGGACGCCATGAACAAATCAACCGGTTCCTGACCGCGGACCAGGCCGAAGGCGAAGTTGATCGCAGCCAGCACCAGAATGATCACGACCAGGACCTTGCTGAACTGCGCGATCCGACGCGTCAGCGGTGTCTGGAGTTCCTCGACCGACGCCATGAGCTGCGAGATGCGCCCCACCTCGGTCTGGTCGCCCGTGGCCACCACCACCCCGGCCCCCTGGCCGAACGTCACCAGGGTCGACGCATAGGCCATGTTCTTGCGGTCGGCCAGGGGGATCTCGTCCGGCAACGCGCCGGAGGCTTTTTCGACTGGAACCGATTCGCCGGTAAACGCCGCCTCGGCGATCTGCAAATCCCGGGCACGGAGCAGGCGCAGGTCGGCCGGCACCTTGTCTCCGGATTGCAGCAGGACCAGGTCACCCGGAACAATCTCGGTCGAGTCGACGCGCACCTTGTGGCCGTCTCGGATCACCGTGGCCTCGGCCACCAGCGTTTTGCCCAGCGCCTCGATCGCCTTGAGCGCCTTGCCTTCCTGAACGAACCCGACCACGGCATTGATCAGGACGACCCCGAAGATGACGGCGGCCTCGATGTACTCCTCGAGCACCAGGGTGACAATCGTCGCCACCAGCAGGATGTACACCAGGGGCTGGTGAAACTGGAGCAGGAACCGAACCAGCGGTCCCTGCCCTCGGGCCGGCGTGAGGATGTTCCGTCCATAACGTTGCTGACGCTGCGGCACTTCACCGGACGCCAGTCCTCGATCCGCATGGCTCTCCCAGTATGCAATGACCTCATTGGCCGCCAGTTGATGCCACGGCCTTGGATGTGGATGGTCCATGTTCGATCTCTTTCTTGCGCGGGTCTGTCACAGTCTCCAGCGAAGAACCCATCACCACGCGCGCTTTCACCTCACCGGTTCCAGTTCGTTCCCATGACGATCGAGTGTAGCAAAACCGCAGGATCATCCGGTGCCTTTTCGGAGGAAATCCAAGCTGTCCTGCCCTTGAACAGTCGTTCGTTTGGCTGGAACGCTCATGCAGTTTCACAAACACAAGAACACCTTGCAGTGTCCATGGGAATGCCACGACCGCCACCGAGCCGACGGCCCCCGCGGCGTCGAGGGGACCGTCGGACGATCGATCAGGCCGCCACATCAGGTTGCGTTTCAAGAGTGCTTTCGGGCTGAGGCTCCGAGCCGGTTGCCGAATCGGGTCGCTCGGAACGCGGATCGATCCGATCGGCGTGATCGAGCAACAGTCGAGCCGCGGCGCGGTAGCTCTCAGCGTCGAGGCCGCGCGCCTTTTCGAGCGTCACCTTTCCTCCCCCGGGGACGCGGAAGACCTTCGCGGTCGGCAAGCGGGGCGCCGCCTTGCCCCTGGAACGGGAGGACGCTCCCCCCCTGCCCTTGCCCTTGGTCTTGCCTTTGCCGGAGGTCCGATTTTCCGAGACCTCCTCGGCAACCTCCCGAGCCGCTCGAACCTCGGCGACGACCTCGTCCCGGGTCAAGCCTTCGGAGGCGACCCGATCGGCCAGGGCGCGCTGGTCTTCGGGACGGTCGAGACGACCGATCTCGTAGGCAGTTCGAGGGGCAAGCTCCCCCTGGTCGACCCGATCGCGGAGATCGTCCGGCAGGTCGAGTAAACCAAGCGCGTAGACAACCTTCGCCTGGGCCATGTGCAGGGCCTCGGCCAGGTCCCGGGTGCTCCAGCCGTTGGCCTCCATCAAGGCCCGGAAGGCCGCCGCCTGCTCGACCGGCCGCAGATCCTCGCGCACACAATTCTCGACCAGCTGAATCGACAGACGATCCGAGTCGTCCGGCTTGCGGTCGAGGATCTTGCATCGCAGGGTCGTCAACCCTGCCCGCCGGGCAGCGCGCCACCGGCGCTCGCCGGAGACAAGCACATACGACCCGAGATCGTCCGACCAGTAGACGACGACGTTCTGAAGCTGGCCCCGACCTTTGAGGGAGGACGCCAACCGATCGAGTGCCTCGTCGTCGAACTCGCGGCGCGGCTGGTCGGGGTCGGAGACGATCCGATCAACCCCGATGACCGCCGCTTCCCGGTCGTTGATCACCCCGGTCATCCGGGCACCGACGGCCCCACTCGGCGGAGCCATGCCGGCCGGCGTGCCGGGGGTCCGGTTGAAGCCGAGGCTCGACTTCATCGACGCCCCGTATTTCGCCAGCGTCTTTTCCTTGGCCTTGTCGGCCTTCGATGGCTCGGCGCTCATCAGGCGGCCTCCCTCGACGTGTCGTCCGACTCATCCGTCCGAAGGCCCAGATCGGCCAGCCGCGTGAGCAGTTCATTGGCCACGGCGTCGATGGCCCTGGCCGCCGCTCCGCGGGCTTTGTGGTAGTGGATCGGCTTGCCGGCGGCGATCGCCTCCGGGAAGTCGGCCGACTCGGGCACGGTCGCCTCGAACAGTTCGGGGCAGCCGTCGGCCAGCAGTTCGGCAAACGTCCGGTGCATCGCCCGGCGGCCGTTGAACATCGTGACCAGGACCCCGGCGATCGGGAGCGACCGGCCCCAGGTCTGCTCGACCAGGGCGACCCAGTCGCGGACCTCGGCCAGCCCCTGCGCTCCAAACAGCTCGGGCATGGTCGGGATCAGGGCCGCATCGGCCGCGAGCAAGGCCGACCAGGTCGCCCGCTGGAGATTCGGGCAGCAGTCGATCAGCGTCACGTCGAACCCTTCGGCGATCGGCCGCAGGGCGTCGCGCAAGACGGCCTGTTCCCGGGGGTCGATCAGGTGCGGGTCCGGCACGTTGAAGCTGATCGACGCCGGCGACCCGGCCAGCAGGGCCAGGCCATCAAAGTCGGTTGCGCGAACGAGCAGGTCTTCCGGTGTCGGGATCCCGGCATACAGGGCATAGACCGTCGTGACCGGGTCGAGGGCCCGCGCCGGTTCGTCGCCGAGCAGGCCCTTGGTCAGACTCGCCTGAGCATCATTGTCGACCACCAGGACCCGGAGCCCGCGCCGGGCCAGGGCCCCTCCCAGGTGCATCGTCGTGCTCGACTTGCCCACGCCCCCCTTCTGATTCACCATCGCCACAATGGCCATCATGTGCTCCTTTGCCTTGCTCGGGTTTCCGGAGTTGGTATCGACCGTCGCCGCGCTGCTCATGAAGTCCTTCTCCCGAGGCGCGATCACACGGTGATCACCCCGGCCCGAACCGCCTCGACGACCGTCGGCCTCCCCCCCCTGCTCGCTCCTCCGAACAGAGTCCGGATCCGCCCCGATCACCGGGTGATCACCCCTCCGAACGACCGGCCGCTGCGCCCCCGTTCTGACGCTCGATTCCCCTGTCGTCCGACTGGGGCCTTCGCCTCGCATTCGACCTCGCTCCGAGGCTTGCTCAGGGCGTGATCACCGGGTGATCACCCCGTCGCCGCTCCGGTGGTCGGCCCCCTCCTTCGTGGGCCGAATCGTGCCCCGATCGCCCCTGATCACCGGGTGATCACCGAGGCTTCTCGCTCGACCATGGTCCACCTGCCAGCTCATCCATCCCCCTGCGATCATTCGGCCGGCGAGGCCGTTCGCGTGGACCAAACCCTTCGGCCGATCACCGGGTGATCACCCCACCCGTCCGGTGATCGGGGCATGGCCGGATTGCGACCTCAATCGCCCCTGATCACCGGGTGATCACTCCGGCTCGTCCGCCCGCCGGCAACGTCCTGCCCGCCCGCCCATCCTCCGGGACTCTCCCCCGCCGATCGGCCTCCTCGGCCCTCCCATTAACCGGTGATCATCCTGCCCGTCCGGCGAGGTTCCGAAGAACGATGGGTGGTCTGATCACCGGGTGATCACCTCCCTGCCTCAAGGCCAATCGCCGGGCGTTCTGAACACCGTCCGGCGCGGAATCGTCTCCTGGTCCCCGGCGATCACCCGCGCATTCCCAGGAGGTCCGACCAACGAGGGATTGCTCGCCCGGGACACCAGGGATCGGGGCGGGATCACCCGGTGATCACGCCCTCTGTGACCGGGCGCAAGTCAAGTCGAAACGCATCTCGCGACCGGCATGATTCCCGCGTGATCACGCGGTCGGTCTCCGCCTCCGACGGCTCGCGGGTGGAGGTCCGACCGGATCGGACCCGACCGGGGTGATCACCCGGTGATCGAGGCTGTTCCGTTGCCTTGATCATGGGGGAGGAACCGCCAACGGTCGCCCGCATTCCCGGGGGGGCAGATCGCGGGCGCGAGCTGCCCCAAGGATTGGCCCTCCTGAGCCCCCCAGGGCCGACGCCTCAGGAGCGGTCGTCTTGGAGGTCTGCGGGGTGGTCCTGCGGAGGGGGCGTCAGGGTCCTGGATCCGCGGTCCCTCTGGACATCATCGGCATCGCCCTCTGTGCGGTGATCCCCAGCGCCGAGTCCTGGCCGGCCGTCGAGCGTGATGGTCATGCCAAGCGGCAGTGGCCGGCCAGCGTGTCGGCTGCGTGAGGATCGTTGGGGCCACGATCTCCGCGCTCATTCGGGGAGAGGTTTCGGTCTGAACAACGACGGTCTCGGACGGAACGGCTCAGGCGAGCCCTACGGGGACTCGGAGTCGAGGAGGCGATCGAGGTCGCGGGCGACGTGCAGGACGCGGACCAGTTCAATCCCGTCGGGAGTCGCTCGGTCAAAGATCAGGTGCTTGCGAAACCGGGAGACGGAGGCAACGCGGAGGTCGGCCAGGCGAGGGTGATCGCTCTCCCAGCGGGCTCCGAGTCCGGGCATCCTGGCCAGCCGATCGGCCGTCGCCTCAACCGCGGCGAGGAAGCGATCGGCGGCGGCCAGGCTCGTGCGGCGGGCGATGAAGTCGGCAGCCTCGATCACGTCGCGGACCGCCTCGGGCCTCCGCTCGACCTTCGGCGGGTTTCCTGCCATCGGATCATCCCCGCCGTTCGGCATCGCGGCGATGGACCTCGTGCCGGATCGCGTCCCAGTCGTGCCGGGTCATCGGCGTGGCCGGCCCGGAATCGAGCCCTTCGAGGAGCAGGTCATCGACCCGCCTCCGAGTTTCCTGGCGCTTGCGGTCTTCCCGGATCAGGGCGCCCATGTACGCCGCGACGCTCGTGAAGCCCCTGCGGGCCGCCTCCTGCTCGAGGAACGCCTTGTCCTCATCCGGGAGCGAAATCGTCATCGTCGCCATGCCAGGCCTCCTTACGATTCCTCCTGTAGCATATCATCGGCGAAGCTCGGCAGGCCAGGTCGGGTGTCCAAGGCGATGACCGGCTGCCCCCCTTCGCCCGCTGCCAATCACTCCCAGGTGGGCGAGAATCGCTTCCGCGTGAACAGGGACACACCACTGGCCGACGACCCCGCCGATCGGCGGAGGATCGTGTGAGCGTTCGCCAGCGGGGAGAATCATCATGAGCACGCACCACATCACGCGGCACGGGCCGGGACGTGGCTCGCGACCGGATCGCGGGTCGCGTGCTGGGTCACGAGATGGCCGCCGTCGACGACAAAACACAGGCGGGGTTCCGGTTCCGAGTCGAGGGCCTCGGGACCCCGCCTCGACTGGATCGACACGGCCTGCTGCCTCGACTCTGTCCCGTCCGAGGACGCCCGCGTCATCGACCGGGACACCCCCCTCGCGGGCCGAAAACGGCGCCCAGGCAGGGGACGTTCTTCCTCGACACCTCACGCTCGTTCCTGGTCCTCTGAGAGGAGAGCCTGGCCGACGCCCTTGCCGGCCGGGCTGAGCGTGACAGGTTCGACGCGAACGTCCTCAAAGGGGATCGCGTAACGCTTCGCTCGCCTGTTCAAGGATGGCCTGGAGCACGTCGAACTCACCCGCGGATCACCCCATGAGCGGCTTCCGACGGGATCGGTTCCTCGGGATCACCAAGGGCAGGGGGGTGCGATCGGTTCGACCGCGACCCATAATTGTGTGCCCCCCGCGTCGTGCTGGGCGGACGTTCGTGTTTGCGTGCCGTTCCCATGAATGAATCGAGACGCAGTGCCATGGCGATGCTGAAGCCTTTGGGAAATCTGATCGTGGTCACCGGGGGAGCTGGATTTATCGGTTCCCATCTGGTCGAGGCCTTGCTGGAGGCCGGTGATCGGGTGCGGGTCGTCGACAATCTCGTCACCGGCCACCGCACGAACCTCGCCCCCCTGGAGGGCCGCTACGAGTGGATCGAAGGCGACGTGTCCGAGTTCGAGGTCTGCCAGCGTGCCGTCGACGGTGCGGACGCGGTCCTGCATCAGGCCGCGATTCCGAGCGTCCCCCGATCGGTCCGGGAACCCCTGGCCTCACATGCGAGCGGCCCAACGGCGACCCTGAACGTGCTGGAGGCCTCCCGGCAGTCCGGCACCGTCCGCCGCGTCGTCTTCGCCGCCTCCAGCAGCGCCTACGGCGACACCGAGACCTTACCCAAGCACGAGGGAATGTTCCCTCGCCCCTTGAGCCCCTACGCCGCCGGCAAGCTGGCCGGTGAGCACTATGTGAGCGTCTACGCGAAGACCATGGGGCTCGATGCGGTCAGCCTGCGCTACTTCAACATCTTCGGTCCCCGGCAAGACCCCTCGAGCCCGTACAGCGGTGTCATCTCCCTCTTCTCCCGAGCCCTGGCCGAAGGGCGAACCCCGATGATCTACGGCGACGGCCATCAAACCCGGGACTTCACCTTCGTCGCCAATGCCGTGCACGCCAACCTGCTCGCCCTCCGCTCCGAGCGTCCGCTCGGCGGCGCCGTTTACAACGTTGGCACCGGCCGACGCATCAGCCTGCGCGAACTCGTCGATTGTCTCAATGAGGCCCTCGGTACCGCCATCGAGCCCGAGTTCGCTCCCCCCCGCGACGGCGACGTCCGCGACTCCCAGGCCGATCTGACCGCCATCCGCGAGGGGCTCGGTTATGCCCCCATCGTCGACTTCGAGGAAGGCCTCCACAGGACCGTCGACTGGATGGTCTCGACGGCGCAAAACCTCCGCTGAACCGCCACTGCGGACAGCTCAGTGGGCTTCGGTGGGACCGACCTGGACCAGGTCAACGATCAAGGGACGGTGATCCGACCCCACATCCGGACCGACCAAAACGCGGACCGGCTGCCAGGAGGGGCCGGTCAGGACGTGGTCGATCCGGGCGCCAAACCATCGGGTGTACTTCGTGGCCCCGAAGCCGCGGCCAACCGTCCCAAAGGCGTTCTGCTCGACGGTCCAGTAGCGGCGGAAGATCGGACTGTCGGCGGTCAGGTTGAAGTCGCCGGTGATGACATCCGGGCCTCCCCGATCACGGATCAGGGCGCGGGCCGCCTTCGAAACACGCCATCGCATGTCGATATTTTCCCGAAATGCGGGCACACCGTCGATCCCCTCGTAGCGGACCGCTTCCAGACCGCCCCGGGGGGTTTCGAGATGGAGATTGACCAGGTGAATTGGCCCGCCTGGGGCGTCGAGCTCGAACCAGACGAGAAAGCCCCGGCCCGCGAGCTGGGAGCTGGTGAGTGGTTCGGCCGATCGGATCGGCACGCGGCTGGCCAGCCCGAGGCCGGGCCGATCGGTTCGGTAGTGCCAAGCGTCGTCACGAAAGACCTGCTCCCGGTTCAGGTCCGACCATTCCTGGAGCGCCACCACGTCGGGCTGGAGCTGATCGATCAGATCACCGAGCGCCTCGGGATCGAGTTCCAGCCCCTGGGTGTTGCAGGTCAGAACCCGAAGGACCGGTCCTTGGGGGGCAGGAGCGATCCAGGATCGCCAGGGGACGACGAACCCCATCACCGGGCCGAGCAGCAGGATCGTGCCGAAGAGCAGGGGGCGGATTGCCGGACGGTTCAGGAGCAAGGCCAGCGGGAGCAAGCCCCCCAAGGGCAGTCCCCAGAACCAGCGCGGGCCGTAGAGCAAGATCGTCCCCGGCCACCAGCGGTCACCGAGAATTGCCTGGACGGCCCAGACGACCGCGAGCAGGATCGGGTAGGACCAGCAGGCTCCACCGACCAGCCTCCGGAGCCCGCCCCTCGCCCCCTCGGAGATCGAATCCGGGGTCCGGGTCCGGGAGGCTCCCGGGGCAGGGGGGGTGGCGCGAGACGTGGCCTCGTTGCGATGGGGGAAACGCTCGGTTTGGCTCATGAGCCCCCTGAAAATCAAACCTCGCGGCCCGACCGTGATCGCGGGCCCCGGGTCATGATGATACCCGATCCGCCAGCAGGCTCCGCAAGTAGGGCTCGCGAATGGTGTCCCGGAAGAACACCGCACGCAGCGAGGCGGGGGTCATGGCCTGATAGGCATCCGCCACCTCGGCCTCGGCCGCGGCGAGGGCCTGCTCGTCGATCCGGGCGCGTTCGTCGGCCCCCAGTTCCTCCCAAAACCGGTCGATCGCCTGACGGGCGGCCCGCTCCTGCGAGGCTCGCTCGCGCTCCCGAAGGCGATCCTGATGGGCCTGGCTGAACAGGTCCTCGGCCTCCCGACGCTTGGCCTCCCGATCAGCCTTGGTGGCAAAACCGCGAGGTAAGGCGTAGTCCTTCCGGATCGCCTCGACCAGATATCCCGCCGGACTCAGGCGAATGCGACGGTCCTCGCGCGCCACGAGCCAGTCGAATGCCTCGATCTGCCGGGCAATGGCCTCGGCCGAATACGTCGCGGCCAGTTCGACCGCCGTCGCCGCCGACACGCCGCGGTCGATCAAGTGCTGGACCACCGGATCGGCTCCGACCTCCGGGGGAGGGACAGCGATCGCCTCCTCGCGGGCTCGGGCCATGCGGATCAGCCACCGGCGCCCTTGCTTGAGAAACCGCTCGTCTGGCGGCAAGGGCTCCAAAAAGCCCACCTGCTCCAGCTCCTCGATCCCCCGCCGCAGCTTCTCCTTGATCTTGCCCGCATCGCGGTAGGTCCGGCTCAGGCCCACGTGCTCGAAGGCGAAGTCCTTGAGCTCAAACTCCCACTCCGACTTGTGATAGAACCGCTTGTCCAGGAAGCGGTACATCCGCCGCGCCGGGTGACTGGTGAGCCGGATGTACAGGTCGTAGTCAAGCCCCTTGAGATAACCGGCCTGGCAACTCTTGAAGAATTCTCGACCCCAGACCACCCGGCACCGCGAGGCCCGCCCCCCAGGGGCCCGGCCATCGCCGAGCTTGTAGCTGTCGATGATGTGGAAGCCGCCGCTCGTCCAGCGCCGTCCCTCGTTGTCCCACCAGGCGTTCTCATACTTCAAATACGTACTCGCCCATCGGTCGAGCGAGGCGGTGATCCGGTCGTAACTCCTCCCCTTGTCGGGCCATCCGAGCAGGTCGATCAGCTGCAGCCTCGTGAAGTGGACCTCCGGCTTGGCAAAGCCGTTCTGGCGTCGGGTGAGCTGGATCAGGGCCAGGATCACGTCGTCGTCGATCGCCGTTGGCAGGCCGTACTCCTCCGGCGCACTGATGACCAGCCGGCGATCGATTTCCCGGTTCGTCCCCGGGTCGAAGATGCGGTCGGAATACTCGATCCGCCGCTGGCCCCTCGGCGCGCGGTCGGCCAGGAGCGTGATCGGGAACTCGGCGATATTCATCTCATCGCGCCCTCCCGTCCCCCGGTCCTGGAGCACTGCCTCGATCTGCTCCTCCGGCGCCTCGTCGCGCATCGCCTGGCCCCCTTCTTTTCTCCGAATCAATTCGGAGACAGCAACTTCTAGTTACTCAGTTACACCAGTTAAAGAGTTATAAGAGTTACCCGAAAAATAGCCTATACGCCACAATGACTTATGGCAAATTTCCTCCCTCAATGGTCGGAGAATCCTCCCTCAATGGTCGGAGAATCCTCCCTCAATGGTCGGAGAATCCTCCCTCAATGGTCGAGAAACCCTCCCTCATTGGTCGTCAGGAGCCTCCCTCATTGGTCGTCCTCCCAAAGGTCATCCTCCCTCAAGGGTCGGACGAATCCTCCCCCGGAGGTCGGACATTCCTGGTGCTGCGTCGGTCGCGCGAATGACTGCGGACCGGAGAATCCTCCTTCAGAGGTCGGAAGTCGCGGCCTCGATGCGCCTTGGAATCCTCCCCCGAGGGTCGTTGCCGAAGCGCAATTCCTCCCTCGAAGGTCGGGTGTTCGGGACGGGGGAGGCGTTCCCAATGAGGAGGAATCCTCCCTCAAAGGTCGGATAGTCGGGTGGGCGCCCCTGCGAGGCGCTCCCGGCAGGAAACTCCCATCGCCTCCCTCGGAGGTCGGACAATGCGTGAGGTGGGGCGGGCCTCCCTCAGAGGTCGGACTCTGTTCAGTCGGCAGGGATCAGCACGCGTCGGCTGACCTGAAGACATCCGCCGCGTCCGCGTCTGGAGGAAGACCCAGTCCTGGGATCCGGGGCGTTCCAGACTCATCTGGAGACGCAGGGCCGAGGATTCCGTCATGAGGGAGGCGTGCATCGACGGCCCCAATCCCGAATAATAGAACTCCTGGGAAGGTCGATGAGCAAGGCGGAGTCGTGATGGTCGACCCGCATCATGCGTTCTAGGGTCTTTGTGCCGTGGATCAACGAACTGAGCGTTTGTTCTGGAATGCCTGTGGGGCCAGCGGCCCGTTTCATCTGAAGGTCGCGGGGCCTCCGGGGCTCACCCCCCAGGAGCATGCCCTGTCCCAGCCGTTTGCGGTGATCGGCCGGGATCCGAAGGCGGACGTCTCGCTGGATCACGACGCAGTCAGCCGGCGCCATGTGTATCTTCAAGTGATCGCTGGCCGGGTCTTCTGGTACGATCTGGGCAGTCGGCTTGGCGTCTCCCGGGGAGGGGTGGTCGGACCGTCGGGATGGTTCTCGGAGCGGGAGCCCATCGGGGTTGGGCCGTGTTGGATCCAGGCTTCGGTCAGCTCCCTCGAGCACTCCGCCGCGGAACCGACCAATCCTCTGGCTGATCGGGGGCCTTCGTCCGGGCCCGATGCGGTCCTGGAATTCCGGGGCCGATCCGACGGCCCGAGCCGATGGCGGATCGGCCGCACCTTGACCCTGGTCGGCCGCGCGGCGGAGTGTCGTCTGAAGATCCCGGACGACGGGATTTCCCGATTTCACTGTGCCCTCGTCCGGACGCCTCAGGGCCCCTGGATCGTCGACCTCTTGAGCCGTGAGGGAATCCGCGTCTCCGGCGCTCGGGTCCGGGCCGCCCCGTTGCACGAGGGGGTCCACCTCCACGTTGGCCGATACCGCATGGTGGTCCATCTGGTGGAGGCCTCGTCCTCGGAAGCGCCCGACACGACCGGAGCACACGTTCCGCTCCTGGACCCGGACCAGCTTCCCGCCCTCCACCGGCGGCCGTCCGCGCCAGCGGCGATCCGAGTCCCAGGGGCGCCCGGGGAGCTCATCGTGGAGTCGACGTCCAGGGACATGGTCTCGAATGCGGAATTCGAGCGGTTCGTCGGCCGCATGGAACAGATGCAGTCGCAGATGTTCGACCAGTTCCATCAGGCCATGATGGCGATGTTCCAGGCCTTTGGCACTCTGCAACGGGATCAGATGACCCAGGTGCGTGAGGAACTGGATCGCATCCGCGCCTTGAGCAGTGAACTGCAGTCGTTGCAGGCCGGAAGCCCATCATCACCCCCCGATTCATCGCCTGGGGACCGCTTGAGCGCGACGACGTCGGAGAGCCCGGCGTTGGCCGATCGAGGCCCGGCTCGATCCCCTGACTCGCCGAAACGACCATCGGCCGCTCGCTCGGAACCCGACGTTGATCGTGAGTATCACGAAGTCATCACCCGACGGATCGCAGAACTTCAGGGAGAACGGCAGGGGCGCTGGAAGCGAGTGCTCGATTTGATCAAGAACGGGAGCAGCGACTGAACGCCCACCGAACACGTCGCAGGCCGCCACGCTAGCCAAGACGAACCAGAGAACGCTTCAGAGCGTCGAGCCACGAGCGCTTCCTCCGAGGTTCGACCCTTGGCTCGATCGCTGCCAAACGGCGTCGGAACCCTTGCACATGGTCGCAAGCCAGTTCGTGGAAGGCCCGCTGTGCCTGAAGCAAGGCAGGGCTGTTCGGCTCAAATTCGAGGATTCGCTGAGCGTCCGCGATGTCCAGCGCGTAGTTGAATTCAAGCAGATGGATGATCAGGGCCAGTTCTGATCGGAGACGTTCAGAACGATCTTCGGCCTCGCTGACGGCGCGGAGCAGCTCAAGATAGATGGGGTCAACGGCCAGCGTTTCGAGAACGTGGCCCCCCGCCAGGCCTTCCATGGTCTGTGCTGTGGCTGGCGAAGGGACGAACCACAACTGGCCATCGGCCAGGAGGAGGGGAACTCCTCGAAGGAATCGAGTGCGTCGGTGCGTTTCCTCAGAGGTCATGCGGAAACTCGCCGTGTGTGAGCCGCGACTCGGTGTTGCAATCCGTCAACAGCTCATTTTGATGAAAGTCGCCAAACAAAGGAAGTCCTGCACGTGGGCTTTCTGCAAGTTTGGCTGAAACGCCATCAGGCACCGTCGGAGTTTCCTGCAAAAACAGAAGGATCGCCGATCCGACTCGCCCTCTGGGATCACGCATTGTTCTGGCGCGAAAGGGGTTTCTGACGCCACTGATGAGTTCGATAAGGCAGAGATGAGTGATTGATTCCGATCAGAAGGGAGTGGTGAGCGGACCTGAGCTGTTGAATTGGTCGTCACAATGCCTCAGAATGACCCGCACTCTCATTGGGGAGATTTGCGAACCAACCTGACTCAGGCAGAGCTTGAATGTGTTGCTTGAGCATGAAGACCAGTGGAAAAGAAAGAGAATGTTGTTTTTCTGCCTATTAAAAGGGCAGGCAGGATTTGCATGCGAGATGCTTGCGATTGCGATCGCTCTCGATCATACTGGCTCGCATCCATGAGGGATTCTTTGGAGACGTGGGCAGGTGGGTCCATTTTGTGGCTGAATGTTCAATTCACAATGATGAGAGAGTGACGATCGTGATTGGGTCGGACGTGTTTGGACCAGCGGAGTGAGATCGTCGTCGCGCGTTGTGTTGATTGGTTCTGGGCGCTTCCTGCAAGGTCGTCAAGAAATGAAGCTAGGATCAGAGTGAGGAGCCAGCTGTCTCGACTCCGTTTTCGCAACTTCTGGATGATCACCACCAAGGAGATGACGAATGTGCGGACATCATCTTGATTCAGGAACGCTGCTGTGTCGAACGATGGCTGGGCTGTGCTGATACGGCATTCCCACTCACCGTTTCCGGTGTCTGGTCTCGGTTGCTCGGCGATCCAAGCCTGCTCGCCTGAGCTCGCGCAACGACGACGTGCCGTAAGCACTGATCAAGAAGGTGGCGTGTCGACCCGGCGTGGGAATGGATGAGTCCCACTCATGGGTTCAAGACCAGCGGGTGCAACCCACGGGCACGAAGTGCGCGCAGAGACGGGTTCAGAACAGGTCCTGTGATTCTTGGCTCCCAAGTCAGTAAGGTTGCGCTTTCATGGGCGAGATGACTTCGACAACCGAAACCCTTTGGCCAGGACGACGGACCGCCATGGAATTGGTCGTGTTGCTTGCCTGCCTGGGCTGGGTTTGCTGGCCGGTGCTCGGCGACATGATCCATCGCTGGTCAACCGACCCGCGCTATGGGCACGGCTACCTGGTGCCGCTCTTTGCCCTGGGATTGCTCTGGATGCGTCGACCTTCCTACGACCTGGATCGGGCGCGAGGTAGTCTCTGGGGGGTGGTGCTGGTCGCAAGCGGATCGGCGGTGTACTTGCTCGGAGGCTATGTCGGTTCCGGCTGGATCGAGGGACTGTCGTTGCTGCCCGTCTTGACGGGGCTTTGCGTTCTGTTTGGCGGCACCACGGCCCTCCGCTGGGCCGCACCCTCCCTGGCGTTCCTGTTCTTCATGATCCCCTTGCCCTGGCGTTTTGAAGTGGCGTTGGGGGCCTCGTTGCAGCGGATTGCGACCAAACTCAGCACGGTTTCCCTCCAGACCCTGGGGTTCGTGGCCTACTCCGAAGGCAATGTCATTGTCATGGAAGAGGGCCGGATCGGCGTCGTGGAGGCCTGTAGCGGCCTGGGCATGCTCATGACCTTCATTGCGATCTCGACGGCGGTGGCGATCGTCGTGCAGCGGCCGTGGTTCGACCGGATCCTGATCGTGCTCAGTGCCATCCCGATTGCGCTGATCGCCAACATTGCCCGAATTACGCTCACGGGCGTCTTGCACGAGACGGTCGGGGGGGAATGGGCCGATCGCTTCTATCACGACCTGGCCGGCTGGCTCATGATTCCCTTCGCCCTGGGCCTGCTGATGATCGAACTCTGGGTCCTCTCGCGTCTCTTTGTCGAACTCGAAGCCGAGGAACCGGTTCCGGGCCTGGCGATGATGGGGTTCGCTGGGAACGCGGGGCATCGCGGCGTCTCGAATCTCCGTGCCGGCGAGCATGCGGCCCCTCCATTGCCCGGCCCGACGCGATCGACTGACTGACGGTGGAACCGACCATGAATCAACACCACTCCACTGCCCAGCCTGGCACAACACCTGCCTTGCCCTCGCCGCTTGGGCCGGGGGTTCCGCCGGTGGCTCGGGCCGGGGCCCACGCCGTCCAGCGGGCTCCCCAACTCCCGCCGAGCCTGACCGGACCGCCGGATCCGCTGGGATTGTTGCGGGCCCTGCATCGTCGCTTGGGCATTGCACTGACGCTGGGAATTCTCGTCGCCGCCGTGGTGGGAGCGACCGCCTGGTTTGTGGTGCCCCGTTCGAAGTACACGGCCGAGGCCTTGCTCCATGTGCGGGCGATGCCCTACCGAATCCTCTTCAAGACGGTCGAAACCACGGATCTGGGGCGCGACGAATATGACCGGTATCAGAAAACCCAGATCGCCAAGCTCAAGAGTCGCGTTGTCATCAATGCGGTCCTACAGCAGCCTAACATCGCAAAGTTCCAGATGATCCGGGCTTACGAGGATCCGGTGCTCGGGCTCCTGGACGATCTGGAGGTGGGCTTTTCCAATAAATCGGAATTGCTCTCGATCAAACTCTCGGGCGATGAGCCCGAAGAACTCGCGGCCCTGGTCAATGCCATCAAGGATGCCTACCTGGAACTGCGTGCGAATGAAGACCACAAGGATCGCCTGGCCCGCTATGACCGCCTGAAAGCCCTGAAGCAGCAATACGCGGATCTGCTGAAGGCCAAGCGACAGGCCATGGAGCGCCTGGCCAAGACCGTCGGCACCAATGACCGTGAGACCATTGCCCTGAAACAGCAATTCGCCCTCCAGCACCTGGCGACGCTGGAGAGTGAGTTGCTTCAGGTCCGTTCCGACAAGCGGAAGCTCGAGGCGGAACTCGCGATCATGGAACGCGAGGCGTCGAGCGGATCGGACACGGAGGTGACGCTCACCGCAACCGAGCTCGAGCAGCTGATTGATGCCGAGCCCTCGGTGGTTCAGCTCAACAGCTGGCTGGCTGAGGCGCAGGTCAACTATGATCGCGCGGTGGAACAATTGCAGCGTGTCTCACGCCGCTATCAGAGTGATCCGTCGATCGTGCGTCGCCGCGCTGAGGTCGAACGGGCGAGGCGGGCGCTGGAGGACCATCGCAACGAACTCCGACCGGTGATCGTCCAGCGGTTCCGAGCGAATGCCAACGGCAGCGCCCCGACCCGGGGCTATGAAATCCGCCAGGAAATGGCGTTGTACGAGAATTTGGAGGCTCGCCTCGCGTCAGAGATCGAACAGCTGCAACAGAACAGTCAGAGCCTCAACATCAACACGCTGGACCTCCAGGCCCACCAGGACGATCTCAAGCAGTATCAGGCGACGTTCGACCAGATCAACGGCGAGGTCGAGTCCCTGAACGTTGAGCTGCAAGCGCCTCCGCGTATTCAGACCCTTGAAGATGCGGTGGTGCCCAAGCAGAAGAGCGAAAAGAAACGCTATATGATGATCGGCATGGCCACGATGGGGAGCTTCGCCGCCTGCCTCTTTGGGGTCTCGTTCCTGGAATTCCGGACCCGCAAACTTCATTCGGCCGAGGAGGTCGTCCTTGGTCTGGGAATCCCGATGGTCGGCGCGCTCCCGCGCCTGCCACCTCGGGCCCGCCGCAACGATCTCGCGGTGCGCACGCCCCAGGACCGCTACTGGCACAATCTGCTCCTGGAGTCCGTGGATGCGACCCGGACCATGCTCCTGCACGCTGCCCGGACCGAGGGGCACCAGGTGATCATGGTCACCAGCGCCATGGCCGGCGAGGGCAAGACCTCGCTCTCCTGCCATCTGGCCATCAGCCTGGCGCGGGGAGGGCAGCGCACCCTGCTGATCGATGGCGATCTGCGGCGTCCCGGTGTCAGCCGCCTCTTTGATCTGCCCCTGAGCCCCGGCCTGAGCGAGGTCCTCCGGGGTGAGGCGACCCTGGACGATGCGATTGTCCCCATGCCGGTCGAGGGGCTCGACGCGATCCTCGCGGGCCAGTGTGACGAGCGAGCCATCCGTGCCCTGATCTGCGGCGAGATCCAGCCCCTCTTTGGCCGCCTCAAAGCGCGCTACGACTTCGTGATCGTCGACTCCTCGCCGGTCCTGCCGGTCGCCGAGGCCCAGATCATCGCCCAGTCGTCCGACGCCGTCCTCTTTTCGGTGCTCCGCAACGTGAGCCGTGCGCCGAAGGTCTACGCCGCTCACCAGCGCCTCGGCGTGCTGGGGGCCCGGATCCTGGGAGCAGTCATGACCGGAGCGCACGGGGGGCTGTACGGCAACGATTACCGCTACGCTGCCAGTGATACGCCACCACCCAAGGCTGCGACAAAAGCCGCGTCCGGCCGGGAAGGAGCATCCTCATGAGAACCGTCCGGATGGTCGTGGCGCTGGCCTTGTTGATCTCTGCGGGGATCGTCCATGGTTCCTGGACCAATCGCTGGAAGCCATCGCGCGCCCTCGCCGAGCTGACCGGGCGCATCGACTCGGTGCCCATGACCGTCGAGACCTGGCATGGGGCGTCCTTCGAGATCAGTGATCGGGAGCTCGCCGGCGCCGGCGCCGTGGGCCACCTGGCACGGCGCTATCAGGACTCCGACCGCGGAGTCGCGTTGACGACGCTTCTGGTCAGCGGCCTTCCCGGTGATATTGCCGCACACACCCCAGACGTCTGCTATCCCGGCAGTGGCTTTGAACTCAGCCCCCCAACCCGGATCGACGTGCCGATCGGCTCCCCGCCGCAAACGGCCACGTTCCTGACCTCGGTTGCCAGCCGCCAGGGCCCCGGTGGTCTGGATGCCTTGCGCATCTTCTGGGCCTGGAATGACGGCACGGGCTGGAAGGCCCCTGAGGATCCGCGCTGGTCGTATGCCGGTGCTCCCGCCCTCTCGAAGCTATATGTCATCCGGGAAACCTTCGGGGAGCCGTTTAATCCCGAAGCGGATCCCTCTCTCGAGTTCATGAATGAGTTCTTGCCCACCCTGGATGGGATTCTGTTTGCGAATGCAGCGGAATAGGCCCCATTCGTCCCGGAACGTGCTGACCCCGTGAGTTTCTTTCAGGACCCTAGAATGTCTGTGAACTCCAATGCCTTAAGTGTGAGTCGACCTGCGCCTGAGGTGGCATCGCTTCGTGACGATCGGCTCGATGCCCGTGAGGCCTTCAAGCGGATCACGGATCGGGTCTCGGCGACGCTCCTGCTGATCTGGATGTCGCCCGTGATTGTCTTGGCGATGCTGCTGGTCAAACTCACCTCTCGCGGTCCGGCGATCTACGCGCAGGAACGGCTCGGCCGCGGCGGCACGCCATTTACCATCTACAAGATTCGCACCATGACCCACGACTGCGAGCGGGACACGGGACCCACCTGGTGCGTGCCGGACGATCCCCGCGTTACCCCGATCGGCCGCATCCTGCGTCGGACGCATCTCGACGAACTGCCCCAGCTCTGGAATGTGATCCGCGGCGAGCTCAGCCTGGTCGGACCCCGACCCGAGCGCCCGGCGATCGCCGCCAAGCTCGAACTCACCGTGCCGCGCTACCGGGACCGCCTCCTGGTCCGCCCCGGCCTGACCGGGTTGGCCCAGGTCCAGCTCGAGCCGGACACCGATGTCACCAGTGTCCGCCGCAAGCTCTTCTATGACCTGTACTATGTCCGCAATGCCAGCCCCTGGCTCGACCTTCGCATCACGGCCAGCACGTTCTTCTACATCGCGGGCGTTCCGGCATCCCTCCTCGCCCGTGTCTTCGGGTTTCCCCGGTTGGACACGGAGCAGTCGTAAACGCGGATGACGTCGTGCCCCGGAATAAATCGAGGTCTTTTCTCACCCTCTCCGCTCCTCGATGGTCATGCCTCTCGAGCCCCCGACGTCTCCCCAACGACTGACCCGGACTGAGCGCGAGCGTCCCCGCACCACCGATCGGGGGATGCTCACCAGCCCGGATCGCACTGCCGCGCCGTTCGGGGTCGGACCCGCAGCACGTCCGGCATCCACAGCGAGCGCCTGGCCGTTTGTCACGGTCATCGTCCCGGTGCGGAACGAGGAACCCTTCATCGCCCGCACCCTCGAGCAGTTGATGGCCCAGGACTATCCGCCTGAGTGCTTCGAGGTGCTGGTTGTGGACGGCCGCTCAACGGATGCGACCCGATCCATCGTCACCTCCTGGGCCCAGCGGTTCCCTCACCTGCGGCTCCTCGAGAATCCCCGACGGCTCTCCAGCGCCGCCCGTAATCTCGGCATCGCACAGGCCCGTGGGCAGATCATCCTCATCGTGGACGGCCACTGCGAGCTCGACGGCCCGACCTACCTCCGCGCCGTCGCCGAGGCGTTCGATCGCAGCGGCGCCGACTGCCTTGGCCGCCCTCAACCGCTCGACGTTCGTCAGGCCACGACGCTCCAGAAGGCCATCGCCGCGGCCCGCTCAAGCTGGCTCGGCCACCATCCCGCCTCCTTCATCTACGCGGACGCCGAGCAGTTTGTCCCGGCCAAGAGCGTCGCCGTCGCCTACCGCCGTGCGGTCTTCGACCAGGTCGGCCCCTTCGACGAGTCCTTCGACGCCTGCGAGGACGTCGAGCTCAACCACCGCATCGACCAGGCCGGCCTCCGCTGCTACTTCACCCCCCGCATCCGCGCCCGCTACGTTCCCCGTTCGAGCCTTGCTGGGCTTTTTCGGCAGATGGCCCGCTACGGCCGCGGCCGCATGCGGCTGCTGCGCAAGCATCCGGAGACGTTCTCGCTGGGGAGCTTTGTCCCGGCCTTCTGGCTCGTTGGCGTGCTCGGCGGATTGCCCGTCTGCATAGTCTGGCCCGCGTTGCGGCCCATTTATTTGGGTGTGTTGCTTGCGTACGGGTTCCTCCTCCTGCTGGCATCGGCCCACGTGGGACTCCGGTCTCGCCAGGCTCGGCTCGCCGCGATCGCTCCGCTCGTCTACCTCACGGTCCATGCGGGGACCGGATGGGGCATTCTCCGCGAATCAATCCGATTCGCTCCCGAACCAGGGGTGCCTTCGTGAGTGGCTTGCACGTTGCGATCGTTGATGAGGAGTTGCCCTATCCTCCCAATTCGGGCAAGCGCATTCGAACCTTCGAGGTGGTTTCTCGGCTGGCCCAGCAGCACCGGATCAGCTACCTCTGCCACCGCAACACCGACCCCGGCGAAGGCCGTCAGGCTGAGCACGCCTTCCGCGACCTCGGAATCGAGCCGATCGTCGTCGATCGCACCGTCCCTCCGAAGGCCGGTGCCCGGTTCTATGCCCGTCTGGCAGCCAACCTCGCATCGCCGCTGCCCTATTCGGTCGCCTCGCACATGAGTTCCGCCCTCCACGCCGCGGTTCTCGGTCTGAACGCTCGCGAACGAATCGACCTCTGGCAGGCCGAGTGGACCCCGTATGCGAAGCACCTGATTGACGCGAATGTCGCGCCGCGACTCATCATGGCGCACAATATCGAATCCCAGATCTGGAAGCGCTACTTCGAGCACGAACGCAATTCCCTCCGCAAGGGATACATCGGCCACCAGTGGCGCAAGTTCGAGCGATTCGAACGCCGGGCATTCGCGCACGCAGACCAGGTGGTGACGGTCAGCGAGGCAGACGCCAGGATCGCCCGCGACTTGACCGAGGTCGCTCGCGTCGATGTCGTGGACAACGGCGTCGACGTCCGTCGCCATCAGCCTCCGCCCGGAACCACGCGCCTCCCCGATCAGGTCCTCTTCCTGGGAAGCCTCGACTGGCGGCCCAACCTTGACGCGATCGACCAGCTGCTTGAAGTCATCTGGCCCACGATCCGAGCTGCTCGGTCCGATGCCCGGCTGTGCATCGTCGGCCGCAATCCCTCCCAGGACTTGAGACGGCGGATTTCGGCCACCCCGGGGGCCGCGCTCCACGCCGACGTCCCCGATGTCCGGCCGTTCCTCTGGCAAAGCGCTGTCATGATCGTCCCCCTACGCATCGGGGGCGGCTCGCGGCTGAAGATCCTTGAGGCTTTTGCCGCTGGCCTGCCGGTTGTCTCGACCCAAATCGGTGCCGAGGGGCTTTGTGCCCGCGCCGGGTCCGAGTACTTCGGGGCCGACTCGGTCGCCGAGCTGGCCGGGGCCACCCTTGCCGCCCTCGGCGACCCGGCCCGGGCCCGAGACCTCGCTGACCGGGCCCGGCAGCTCGTCCACCAGCGGTACGACTGGGCTGGCCTGGCCGAGCGGCTGGAACGCATCTGGATCGAGACTGCCGACCCGTCTTGCGCGACGCATCGCACACCGAGTCTGGCGCCAATGATTTCATGACGACGACCATCCTCCACCTCACCGCCTCAACCTTCTTCGGCGGCCCCGAGCGGCAGATGCTTGGCCTGGCCGACGCCTTGCCGCCCGGCTACGCGACCCGGTTCGCCCTGTTCCGCGAAGGGGGACGCGCTGAGGCCTTCCTCGAACGACTCCGGGCGAGCAGGCACGCGGCCACCGTCCTCGAACACGACACCCCCCAGTTCGCCGCGGCGATCGCCGAGCTGAGCAAGGTCATCCGAGCCGATCGCGTCGACCTGCTTTGCTGCCACGGCTACAAGGCCGGGCTCCTGGGCCGCATGGCCGCGCGGCGGGTGGGCGTCCCGGTGATCGCCGTCTCCCGGGGGTGGACCTACGAGTCGCTCAAGGTCAACCTCTACGAAGGGCTCGATCGCCTCAATCTCCGGGGCTTCGACCGGGTCGTCTGCGTCTCCGAGGCCCAGGCCCGCAAGGTCCGCCGCGTCGGCGTCCCGCGTCGGAAGATCGTCGTCATCCCCAACGCCATTGACGTCAGCCGCTTCGCGACCCCCGATCCGGCCGCCCGGGCCGAACTTGAGGCCCTCTTTCCCCGCCCCATCCACCATCTCGTGGGCGCGGCCGGCCGGCTCAGCCCGGAGAAGGGGTTCGACCTGCTCATCGACGCCGCGGCGACGGTCCTCCGCCACGCCCCCGACACCGGGTTCGTCCTCTGCGGCGAGGGGGGACAACGCGCAACTCTTGAGCGACGCATCGCCGATCGAGGCCTCCAGGAACGGTTCCTCCTGCTCGGCCTTCGCCCCGACCTGGATCGCCTGCTGCCCGCCTTCGACCTCCTGGCCCAGTCCTCATGGACCGAGGGGATGCCCAACGTCCTGCTCGAGGCCGGTGCCGCCGGCGTCCCGGTCGTGGCCACGGCTGCGGGAGGGACGGCGGAGATCGTCGTCGATGGCCAAACGGGTTGGCTCGTCCCCACGGGCGATGCGTCGGCCCTGGCCGATCGCATCGGTTTGACGCTGGGCGATACGTTACGACGGACGAACCTCGGCCGTAACGCTCGTCAGCAGGTCCGCGGTCGCTTTGATTTCGTCAACCAGGCCAGAGCGTACGTCGAACTCGTCGATCGGTTGACCGATCACGCCCAGTCTCGCTCGGAAGAATCGCACCCTGTCCCACCCACGGAGCCGGTTCGGGCATGACCCTCGCGACTCGACACGAACCGAGGTGTTCGAACCTCAGTGAGGAGGGCACAGCCACGCGTTCCGACGGTCGGCCGATCCGCGTGGCCTTCCTGATCGATCGCCTTGGCGTCGGAGGGACCGAGACGCAACTGCTGGCCCTGATCCGGCACTTTGATCGAAGTCAGGTCGAACCGTTCTTGATCCTCCTGAAGGGGGAGGATGAAGAATCGCGTTTCATGGAGCCGGACGACATCCACGTCTTGCGTCTGGGTGTCCGGTCGCTCCGTTCCGGGAAGGCGCTTCGGCAGGTTCGCGTCCTGGCCCGGTTCCTCCGCCAGGAGCGGATCGATATCCTCCAGATGTACTTCCCCGACAGCACTTACTTTGGCGTCCTCGCGGGGAAGCTGGCAGGAGTGAAGGCGCTGATCCGGACCCGGAACAACAGCAACCACTGGATGACGCCGACGCATCGGGTGCTCGGGCGCCTGCTCAATCGGTTCGTCACGCTGACGGTCTGCAACAGCCAGGCAGGCCGCGAGGCGGTGCTGCGCGATGAGCGGCCCGACCCGGCCAGCGTCCTCGTCATCGAGAATGGGGTCGACGTCGAACGCTTCGCCCAGATCCCTCCTGTGGACCCCGACCCGGATCCGGGACGAAGACTTCGGGTCGGGATGGTGGGGAATCTCCGCGAGATCAAGGGAGTCGACCTCCTGATCCGAGCGGCTGCGAAGGTGGTTGAGCAATTTTCGAATGTGGAATTCGTGGTCGTGGGCGAGGGGGACCAGGGTCCCGACCTGGAGCGCCTCATCGCCGAAACCGGGATGACCGGTCGCTTCCACCTCCCGGGCCGCTCGGAAGACATCCCCGGCTTCTTGGCGACCCTCGACCTTGCCGTGCTGAGTTCCCGTTCGGAGGGGACACCCAACGCTGTGCTCGAATACATGGCCGCCGGCCGGCCGATCGTCGCCTCCGCGGTCGGGGGGATCAGCCACCTGATCCGGGACAATGTCGACGGCATCCTCATCCCTCCCGGGGATGTTGAGCGGCTCGCCACAGCGATGATCGGACTCCTTCACGATCCGGAACGTCGCGTCGATCTCGGCCGGGCGGTTCGCATGCGTGTGGTCGAGTTTGACCGATCACGGGTGGCAAATCGTTTCGGAGAACTTTTTCGAACCTCGGTCGGATGCGTCACGTCGGATGAAGGATAAGCGACGAAACGCCCTCCGTGGCATCTTCAGAGACACAGCCACCGTCGTCTTCATCGGCTTTACTATGCCGTTGTGGGTGGCATCCTGGCTCGAATGGTCACTCAGTCGTTCTGAGACCATTTTTACTACATGTTCTCAGATCTTGAGTCTCATTCCTGGTCCGATCGGAATCTTCTGTCGGCGTGGGTTCTATGTCATGACCCTGGATCATTGCTCCTGGGATGTCGGCTTCGGATTCGGCACGATCCTGGCCCACCGCGAGGTCCGGGTGGGTCGACGCGTTTCCTGCGGAAGTTATTGTACGATTGGCATGGCTGTCTTCGAGGATGACGTGATGCTCGGCAGCAACGTCGATCTCCTCAGTGGTCGGCGGCAGCATCACACCGACGATACCGACCGCCCTATCCAGGACCAGGGGGGAACCTTCACTCCGGTTCGGATCGGCCGCAACTCCTGGATCGGGAACAGCGCGGTCGTCATGGCCGACGTCGGTTCCGATGCGGTGGTGGGTGCCGGGAGCGTGGTGGTCAAACCCGTTCCGTCCATGGTTGTTGCGGCTGGGAATCCGGCCCAAGTGATCCGGCAAAGACGTGAAGGGGCTTCAGAGGCATTCGCCGGGGTGTCCCTGAGAATACATTGATCTATCTCCTCATCGGCTACATGTGGCTATTCATCCACCGGCCGTTCGAGATCTGGCCGGTGCTGGCCACGATTCGCCTTGAGCGGGTCTACATGATCGCCACGATTCTGGCGTGGCTTGGTTCAGGGCGGTTTCAATGGAAGTCGAGTGGGCTGAGTGTGGCTTATTTTTTGTTCGCAGTCAGCATGATCATGTGTTGGGTCTTAAGCCCCTGGTCGTCGAGCGTATCCAGCCAAACCCTGATCGAGAACTATCTCAAAGTTCTCATTTTCTTTGTGATCCTCATCACAACAATCCAGAGTGAGCGTGAGCTGAAACTCATTCTCTTGGGATTCCTGGGAGTCAACGCACTCTACATGCTGCATTCCTTCCGGGAGTATCTCAGCGGACGCCATGTCTATCGCATGGGGATGGCACGCATGATCGGGGTCGATACGTCTCTAGGGGATCCCAACTCGTTCGCGGCAAGTGTGATGTATGCGTTGCCGCTCGTCACCCTGATCGGCGCCATCATCCCGGGTCGAAAAGGGCGTCTGTTGACGGTCGGTTACGTGGGACTCTCGATGGCTTGTATCTTCTTGAGTGGTTCCCGATCCGCATTGGTAGGGTTGATCATCTGGGCGACCATGATGAGTCTGAACGTCAAACGCAAGCTGCGTTGGATCGTCTTGATCGCCGTTCTCGGGCCGTTGTGCTGGTCGCTTCTCCCACCAGATCACCAGACTCGGTTCTATACCTTGATTGACCCTTCGGTCGGTCCGGCGAACGCCCAGGAATCCGCGGAAAGTCGGGGCGAAGGATTTCGCCTGGGACAGAAACTCTTTGCAGAGTATCCCCTCACCGGGTGCGGCCCAGGCGCATGGATACCCGCGACAGGGAGCCCAGTTGAATCCCATAACCTCTACGGCCAGGTCATGGGGGAGATGGGGCTGATCGGCGTCATGACGTTCAGCACCATCGTCTTCCTGATGACGTCCCATGTCCTCTCGATCCGCTCACTTCGACGTCGTACTCTCCCCTGCACGAGCAATGACTTCCTCCGGAGCCTGGCCGTGGCGATCGGCCAGGCGCTGATTCTTCTCCTCGTCCTGGGATGGGGTGGGCATAACCTCTTCAGGTTCACCTGGCTCTGGTATGGTGCGTTTCTGATCGTGGCGAAAGACATGGCACTCAAGCAGGCCGAGGCGAGTGCCTTCCAGGACTGGGATTCTCATTGCGAATGGAATGGGGTCGACGGCGACCAACCGGATTCGAACTCCTGGGGAACTCGATGAATCTCCATGCCGTTGCGATTCGCAACCTGATCGGCCCGCTCTGGGCTGCTCATGAGCGTAGCCCCTATTTGAGGCACTATTCCCGGTTAAAGCAGACACAATTCGAAGGAAAGGACCGCGTCGAGGCCGATCAACTCCAGAAATTGAAGCGTCTGCTCATCCATGCAAACGAGACGGTTCCGTTCTATCGCAAACGGTTCGCCGATGCTGGGTTTGATCCAGCCAATTTCCAGTCGCGAGCGCAACTCGAGGTCGTCCCCGTACTCACCAAGTCGGAAATCCGTACGGTGGGCCGAGCATTAATCTCCGAGGCCTATCGCGATCGACCCGACTTAAGGCGCAAGACGACCTCGGGCTCAACCGGGGTTTCGCTGGAGGTCTGGGTGGACGAGGAGGCGATGCAGTTCAAGCGAGGCTGCACCCTTCGCTGCGATGAATGGAGCGGCTGGCGATTCGGGGAGCCGGTCGCCATGGTCTGGGGGAATCCGGATTACTTGAAGCACGGCTGGCGAGGTCGGCTCCGGAACGGCTTGCTGGAACGCGCTTGTTACCTGGATACGCTCAAGATGGATGAAGCGACGATGGCTCGCTTCGCCGACGACCTGGTGAGGCGGCCGCCGTCGCTAATCTTCGGCCATGCCCACTCAGTGTATCTCTTCGCTGCCTTCATGCGGCAGCACCGGACGGGCTCGATTCGTCCCCGGGGCATCATCACCACGGCGATGGTCCTGCACGACTGGCAGAGGCAAGTGATCGAGGCCGAATTTTCCTGCAAGGTGACGAACCGTTACGGTTGCGAGGAGGTCAGCCTGATCGCCTGCGAATGCGAGAAGCACGAGGGGCTGCACGTCAACACCGACGGGCAGTACGTCGAGCTGATCCGTGACGGTCGCCCCGTCGGCCCCGGCGAGCCTGGCTCGATCATCGTCACCGATCTGGTCAATCACGCCATGCCCCTGATCCGCTACCAGGTCGGCGACGTCGCCTCCTGGGCTGGTCGCCCGTGCTCGTGTGGACGGACGGGAATGCCCCTGCTCGCTCGCATTGAGGGGCGCGAAGCGGACTACGTAACGACCCGGCGCGGTGAGCTGATCTCGGGCATCTCGCTGACCGAGAACTTCGCCATGCTCGTGCCGGGGATCGAGCAGTTGCAAATCATTCAGGAGTCACTGGAACGCTTCACCTTCCGTATCGTCCGTGGCCCTGACTACGGACCTTCCAGTGACGCCCGCATTCAGGAACTGGCTGCGGAAAGATTCGGGGATGACGTCGCGTACGATTGCGAATTCGTCGAGCGGATCCCGCCGGAGCTTTCGGGGAAATATCGGTTTTGCATCTCGAAGGTGCCTAACGCCTTTTCCATGTCAGCGTTGACCGAGATTTCGTAGAGATGACACTCCAACCAACTCCTGCAGTGAGTGTCGTGATCGCGACCTACAATTATGGTCGGTATCTGGCAGGAGCGATCGACTCGGTCCTGGCTCAAACCTTCGCCGACTTCGAGGTAGTGGTCGTCGATGACGGATCCACCGACCAGACGCCCGAGGTCATCCGCCGGTATCTCGAAGACTCTCGCATCCGATATCTCCGGCACGAGCACCTCGGCCAGCCGCGAACCAAGAACGCCGGGATCCGAGCGGCTCGAGGCCGCTATGTCGCGTTCCTGGACGCCGATGACCGGTGGCTCCCCTCGAAGCTGGAGAAGCAGGTCGCCTTGTTTGAGGTTGATCCGAATCCTCAGATCGGGGTGGTCTACTCGCGTCGGGGATGGATCGACGATCAGGACAGGCCGATTCATCGTGGCGAGCGGACGCCGCTCCGGGGCGATGTGCTCGCGCCCCTCTTCCACCGCCCGTTCGTCTGCTTCTCCTCGAGCATGGTGCGGAGGTCAGTCCTCGACGAGGTCGGCCTCTTCGACGAGACGACCCAGTATTCCATCGACTACGATCTCTGGCTTCGCATCGCGCTGAAGTACCATTTCGATTTCGTGGACGAGCCGCTCATTCTTTACCGAACGGGCCATGCGAACATGTCCAGCCGTCAGCATGAACGCGTCTGGTGTGTCCGCAGGATCCTGTACCGCTTCCTCGACGAATACGGGGGGAGAGGCCGGCTCGATCCGGAGTTGGTCGATCTGACCCTCGCCGAGCATTGCTGCGACGTGGCCGCTGCGGCGGGCCAGGGACGACCCATCTTCGCCCTGGCGTGGTATCTTCGGGCACTCGGGAAGCGGCCAGTGCACGCCCAGGCCTGGCGTGCACTGGCATCATGCTGGATCCCAGCGCGTGCCAGAGCCTTCGGGAGGGGGACCGCCAGGCGACTTTTCGCGTCGATGGATACGTCCCGATCGAAGCAAAGTGTCGCAAATTAAAACATCAATCATGACGATGACTCAAACGGTGAATCAGACAACTGTGAACGCGATCTCGGCACCTCCGGACGAGGTGGTCTACTCTCCTCACCAGCATCTCGGGCTGGGGTGGGGCAGCCTCGTCAATACGGTCCAGGAACTCTGGGATTCCCGAGAACTGGTCTGGAGGCTCTTTCGGCGCAACCTGATCGCTCGGTATCGGCAATCGGTCCTGGGGTACTTCTGGGCCGTCTTCCCCTCGCTCATCATGGTTGTAACGTTCTCCTACCTGAATCGCTCGCAGCTCGTCCCCATCGCGGCGACCGATCTGCCATACCCGCTCCACGTCTTGTTGGGCATGACCGTCTGGCAGCTTTTTGCAGATGGCCTGTCCCGAGGCGGCCAGTCGCTCGTATCCTCCTGGAGCATGGTCACCAAGATCAACTTCTCCAAGGAGTCACTCGTGCTGGCGAGCCTCGGCGAATCGCTGCTCGACTTCGCCATCCGCCTCGTGCTGCTGGCCGCCATGTTCGCCTGGTACGGCATCGTCCCGGCCGCGACGATCGTCCTGATCCCGGTCCTGATGGTCCCGCTCCTGCTGCTGACCTTCGGGTTCTCCTTGATCCTCGCCCCGGTCAACGGTGTCTTCCGGGACATCGCCAACTTCATGCCGACCCTGCTGACCTTCGGCGCCTTCCTGACGCCGGTCGTCTACCCGCCGCCGACCTCCTGGCCTCGCGTGCTCATCAACTACGCGAACCCGGTCAGCCCGTTCGTCATCGCCTTCCGCGACCTCGCAACCGAGGGCACCCTGAGCATGCCCGGCGCATTGGCGTGGGGCTGCCTGGTCGCGGTGGCGGTCTTCCTTGTCGGCCTCCGCGTCTTCCGCCAGGGAGTCGCCCGGATCATCGAAAGGGTCTGACCCGATGAGCAGCGACGTGATCCTTCGGGCCGAGGGCGTCTCGAAGAAGTTCTGCCGAAGCCTCAAGCACGCCATGTGGTACGGCTGCGGCGACATCGTCCGCGACACGATCGGCGTGCGGTCCCGGTGCGACCAGCTCCGGAACAACGAGTTCTGGGCGGTCGACGACGTCAGCTTCGAACTGCACCGGGGCGAGTGCCTCGGCCTCGTCGGCCCGAACGGCGCGGGCAAGAGCACTCTGTTCAAGATGCTCAACGGCATCCTCCGCCCCGACCGCGGCACCATCCGCTACCGAGGACGCATGGGGGCGTTGATCGAGGTCGGCGCCGGCTTCCACCCCCAGCTCACCGGCCGCGAGAACATCTACGTCAACGGCGCGATCCTCGGCATGTCGCGCCGCGAGATCGACCGCAAGCTCGACGCCATCATCGCCTTCGCCGACATCGGCGACTTCCTCGAAACCCCCATCCGCTTCTACAGCTCGGGCATGATGGTCCGCCTGGGCATGGCCGTGGCCGTGCATACCGAGCCGGAGATCCTGTTGATCGATGAGGTCTTCGCAGTCGGGGATATGAACTTCCAGGCGAAGTGCTACAACAAGATTGGGCAGCTTCGCCGCAATGGGACGACGTTTATCCTCGTCTCGCACAACATTCACCATATCGGCGCCTTCAGTAACCGAGTCATGGTCCTGGATCATGGACGGATACTTACCTGTGGGCCCACTACAGAGGCAATAGCGTCTTACATTGATCTCATGAATGGGCGTCTGCAAGATCAGCAAGCACAAATGCAGAGTGAGGAGCTGCCCGTAGGGACTGGCCGGATCGAGTTCTGTGGTGCGAGTGTCTGCGATGAGGATGGGCGAGCTATCGAGCAGATTTCTGCCACAGAACCTGTCCAGCTACGTCTAGATTACCGATCGCAAGTTCTTGCCGAAAATTGTTGTTTGGACGTAAACGCATACTCAGACAAATTGAGTGGTCCGTTCTTGCAAACAAGCAGTCACATGGTTGGTGAATTACTTAGAATCGAGCCTGGCTCGGGCACTTTGGTTGTCAATTTTCCCTGCTTTCCCGTCAACGGTGGCAAGCTTGTGTTTAGCGTCTCTCTCTGGAGTCATGGTCGCCAAGAACTGTTTAGCTGGTTGCGCCTTCCCCCGTTCAAAATTGAGGGACATCCCCTGAGTAGCGGTGCCGCGTGGTTGCCCTGCTCAATACAATCATATTCAAAAATGTTTATTCATAAATCATAAAATCTTGACGTTTTCAAGTGTAACGGTCATGTCGGTGTGATTCCGATTTCGTTCTGATATTCACACAGGTGTTCAGTAATGAGTGGTGTTGCGGAAATCAGTCTATCCGAATACATAAGGTCGAATCAGATTGAGCCAGTCAGATTGCATCTTGGTTGCGGCGGTGTAAGATGGCCTGGTTTCATCAATGTGGACATGAATCCACACGATGAATCTCGTTCGGATAGTTCGCGAAACGGTTGTGTGGCCGAGGTTTTTGCGGACATGCGTTGCTTAAACCTAGGCGATGCAAGCGTTGAAGAAATTTTCACATCTCACACAGTGGACCATTTCACACGATGGCAGGCAATGGATATGTTTGCCGACTGGTATCGAATGATCAAGCCTGGTGGCAAGGTTGCAATGGAACTGGCCGATTTCAACCGATGTGTTCTCTGGTTATTTCATCCGAGTCGGCGTAAGCGGGAACTCGCCCGTAACCAATTCTATGGAAATCAGTGGGATCGAATCGATTACGAAACCCATCGCTATGTATGGAGTGCGGGTGAATTGAAGAAAGCACTCAAAGAGATCGGGTTCAGTAGGGTAACTATCTCTCATGCAACGCAAACTCACCACCCTGGACGTGACATGCGAATTGAAGCAACAAAATGACTAAGCCTCGCCAAGGTTTTCGTGTTCTATTCGTAGCCGATTCGCTCTACTGGGTTACGGCTACAATCGCCCGCGAGATCGCTGCGCACAACCCGTGGATCGAGCCCACAATTTGCTCCGAGGGCGTAGTCCGCTCGCTGCTGGAGCAGGGGGTGGATCTTCCTGGCCGTGTTGACATCGCGCACTTTTTGACGCCGCACATAGGCACCAGACTGCTGAGTACTTTCAGGGATCGCACGCCGTGCATAACGTCGATCTATCACGTCGAGGATGAGCGGAGTGTCGAGGCTGAGCCGGCGAGCGATGCGATCATGACGATCTGCCGCCAATGGCACGACCACCTCGTTGCCATAGGAGCCGACGCTGAAAAGATCGTGATGCTTCCCATGGGTATCAATATTGAGATGTTCCGACCGGCGAGGCGAGATGAGAAGACTCGGCAGCGGAAAAAGCTTGGGATCCCGACCGACGCGGTCGTTGTCGGCTTCAGCGCTAAAAAAAGTAGCAATACCTACAACCGAAAAGGGTCCGACACACTAGTCCAGGCGATTGCTGAGTTATCTCATCGTCGTCCGGACGTTGTCTTAGTGATGATCGGCCCCGGCTGGGGCGAGGTAGTCGAGCAGCAAACGAGACTCGGTGTTCAGTGTATCCATCTTCCATTTCTACTTGAGCAGGAAGACGTCGCTCGGGTCCATCGATGTTTGGATATCTTCTGGGTAACGGCTCGAATTGAAGGTGGCCCCGTACCCTTGCTCGAGGCGATGAGTAGCGGGACCTGCTGTGTGACCACCCCCGTAGGTGTCGCACCCGAACTGATCTTCGACGAGACCAATGGGTTTCTCGTGGGGTTTGACGACGTTCAGGCGATAGTTGATCGAACCGAACGGCTCGTGATCGATGCGACCCTGAGGAGTCGGATGGGTGCTCTGGCGCGACAAACCATTGTCGATCGATGTCGCTGGGAGCAAACTGCGCTTGCCGCTCGACCCTTGTACGAGGTTGCTTTATCCAGATTCCAGAAACGCCAGCCCTCTTCAGGCAACAAGCAACTTCCGCCAACGAGCCTGTCTCCCGCCGCCTCGGTCGGTCACCTTCATGCAGTCCCTCCAGAATTGCGCTCCCAAGTCTCCGCCAGTGAGCATCGTGTGTTTATGGACCAGCTTCTCTCGATGGGAGAGCGTCGTGCGGCTATGCGGGTCGGCTTCAGAGCGCTTGCGGCGTGCCCTCAAAGTCGCAGTGTCTGGAGATCAGTTGTTCGTTCGACACCTTTGTTGCCGATGAAGAATCTGAGAGAATCTGTTCGAAAGAGACTGCGAAAAGTTTCTGGAAATACTTTACACAATTCGATTTAAGTTAAATAAGTAATTGAAAATGTGCTTGAAATTGATTGAGTGTAATAACGATTCGCAACGTATCGCGTTCCTCACCCCCGAATTTGTGACCGAATATCAAGACGGGGGCGGGCTGGGAAACTATCTGAATCGGATCACACGAGTCCTGCATGAGGCAGGCCATCGTCCGGAGGTCTTTGTCATCAGTAAAGCCGATCCCGGCACCATTGATCATGACGGGATACAGGTGCATCGAGTTCGTAAAGTTGAACATGGATTCATTTATGCCATAGCTCGTCGTTTGATCTGCAAAACAAGGCTGTATCCATATAGTTCGATTGTCGAGAATTTGGCTGGAGCCTGGGCTTTGGCGGAAGCATTGAAAGTAGAGGAGCGGCGCTCGCGTTACAGCTTTATACAGAGCTCTGATTATCTGCTATCAGGGTTCTTTGTCCCGCGTCGATCAACTCGTCCGCACTTGATTCGTTGCAGTTGGGCATGTGATCTGTATGCCGACGCCGATGGAAAAAAGGATCAAGTAAGTCGTTTGCAGAATCAGTTCGAGATTCGCATGCTCAGGAGCGTGGATCGAGTCTACTCGCCGAGTGTCTTCGTTGCAGACCATTATCGTCGCAGCTATGGGATCGATGTCCAGGTCGTCCGACCGCCCCTGATCCAGGATTCCACCGAGTATTGCAATCCCAGTCTCGAAATACCACCAAAGTTTTTCGTGCATTTCGGTCAGTTGCGTGAACGAAAAGGGACCGACTGGCTCGCGAGGGCTCTTGTGTCAGCCTGGGATACAGAACCCAGGATCGAAGTCGTGATGGCGGGCCATGCGAACGAGGATTTAATCTCGAGCTACGAAAAACTCTGGGGAAAACACTCTCCGAAAGTGCACTGGGTCGGAGCTCTGAAAAAACCAGAACTGTATGCCGTTCTCAGGCGTGCTGATGCTGCGGTACTTCCTTCCATCGTCGATAACTTGCCGAACACAGTGATCGAGAGCCTCATGCACGGTGTGCCTGTCATTGGAACGGATGGCGCAAGCATTAACGAATTGGTCGAGACAGGAGTCACAGGGGAACTGGTGGCCTCGCATGACATCGAGGGATTAAGCCAAGCCCTTGTTAAAGCCTGGAAAGGTGACTGGAAGGTCAGACGTGGGTTTGATTGGCATCGCCGGCCGATAGCAACCGTGATGCAACCGCGGATGGCTGTCGAATCACTTCTCGACTTGGTACAGGATTGTACTGTTGAGAACCCATCTGAACAAACTTTGTCAAAGGTCTGAATGATGCGTATTACGGTTGCAATCTGTACCTGGAACAGGGCTGGCCTGCTCGACCAGACCTTGGGCGAGATGCGCCAACTTCGGATTCCCGTAGGAGTCACCTGGGAACTACTAGTCGTCAACAATAATTGCACGGACAACACCGACGAGGTGATTGTTCGCCATTCGCCTCACCTTCCGCTTCGTCGGATCTTCGAATCGAAGCCAGGACTCTCTCACGCTCGAAACCGTGCGCTGGAAGAGGCTTCGGGCGAACTTCTGATGTGGACCGACGACGATGTTCTTGTCGATCCCGATTGGGTTTCATCGCTCGTGAACGCTGCCATTCGTTATCCCTCGGCTGCCGCCTTCGGAGGCCCCGTTGCTCCCTGGTTCCCCGTCGAGCCTGACCCTCAGCTCTTGCTCGCGTTCCCAGCCCTACGTATCGGATTTTGCGGCGTGGATCACGGACTGTCCGAAGGGGCACTCCCGCCTGGGAAGACAATTTTCGGTGCCAACATGGCCTATCGATCCAGTTCTGTGGGCGACCAGCGATTCATGACCGAACTCGGGATGAAGCCCTCGGTATCAGATGGCCATTATGCTGTGGGTGGATACGAAGAAATCGAGTTTCTCGATCGACTACGACAACAAGATTGCCAAATCGTTTGGGTTCCAGAAATGCGGGTGAAGCATTATGTCGGTCCGGATCGGATGACGGAGCAGTATCTCGCTCGCTATATCAGGGAGCTTGGCCGAAATAAGGCGAAACTTACCGATGAGTATGAAGGGCGCCGGATACTCGGCGTTCCACGATGGGTTTATCGGAAGGTAATCGAGAGCAGGCTGCTGATGGCTTGGTATCGGATGACTCAGGACCGGCAAAGACGCTTGATCTGCGTCCGGACAACGAATTACTACCATGGCGTAATTCAAGGTCTCAGGGAGAGAAACCAAAAGGTGAAAGACGCCCATGCAGCATTCTGATCTGGTGGTGATGAAGACGGTATCCGTCTGCCCCTGCGTCCTCATCAGTGGCAACAGAACGATGAATGCTCCGTGTACTATCGAGAAACGTAAGAATAGGAAAATCACGTCCGGATTGTTGTGTAGTTATTATAGTGGACCCCTGATTTCGGACTACTCGATACGA